>NZ_CEEDMT010000006.1:0-133712 GCF_979256015.1 Frigoribacterium sp. AC759
CCCCAGACCAGCCCCCCCAGACCAGCAACAGTCCCCCTCAACACCTCCGAACACCCACCCGAACACCTACGAAGGAGCATCATGCCCACTCGCACCGCACGCACCGCCTGGAACGGAAGCCTCGAGACCGGCGAGGGCCAGGTCGAGATGACCAGCTCGAAGGTCGGCACCTACGGCGTCTCGTTCCCGAAGCGCTCCGCTGAGGACGCCAACGGCTCGACCAGCCCCGAAGAGCTGCTCGCCGCCGCGCACTCGGCCTGCTACGCCATGCAGTTCAGCGCCGTGCTCGGCCAGGCCGGCGGCACCGTCGAGGCCCTCGACGTCAAGGCCGACGTGTCGCTCGGCGCCGACCCGGCCGGCGGGTTCCAGCTGACCGGCATCCACCTCACCGTCGTCGGCGAGGTCTCGGGCATCGACGAGGCCGCGTTCCTCACGGCGGCCGACGAGGCCAAGGCGACCTGCCCGGTCTCCAAGGCTCTGACCGGTGTCGAGATCACGCTCGACGCGACCTTCGAGAGCTGAGCCGCACCTCCTGCGGAGACGACAGAACCCCCGCGTGAGCATCGAACCCCGTCATCCGGGGGTTCGTCGCTCACGCGGGGGTTCTCGTCTGCGGTGCGCCGGTCGCGGGACCGAGGAGGCACGGGTCGCGTGGCCGAGGAGGCGCGGCTCGCGGACCCGAGGAGGCGCGGGTCGCGTGCCCGAGGAGGCGCGGCTCAGCGACGCGGGTAGTTGCCGCCGGTCGAGCCGCCGCCACCGCGCTTCTTCATGATCTTGCGCACGACGAAGGTGATGATCAGGGGTGCGAAGCGGCGAAGCAGGGATGCCATGGTGATCTCCAGAGGTCAGGGGCGGTCGACGGTACCCGACCCGCGCCTCCTCGGCCTGGGTGGCGCCGGGCGGCAGCCGAACGCGGCCACGGCGCGCGCGCGCCCCGGCCCCCGCGGGTACCGTTCGACCCCTCATGGACCGCACCCGCTGGATCTTCCTCGACCAACTCGGCCCGCACTTCGACGACGGCGGGCCGATGCTGCTCGTCGAGTCGAGGTCGTCGTGGCGAGGGCGCACGCTGCACCGCGCGAAGCTGCAGCTGCTGCTGTCGGCCATCAGGCATCGGGCGCGCGATCTCGGCGACCGGGTCGACTTCAGACAGGTCGAGCACTACTCGGAGGCCGTCGACGGGCGTGACGATCTGCAGGTGATCGACCCCACCTCGTACCGAGCGCGACGCCTGGTGCGACGGGTCGGTGCCGAGATCCTGCCGAGCCGGGGATTCGTCACGAGCGAGAGCGACTTCGCGGCATGGGCGGATTCGCGTGCCGGGAAGCGCCTGCTGATGGAGGACTTCTACCGCGTCGTCCGCCAGCGCACCGGTGTGCTGATGGAGGGGCAGGAGCCCGCCGGCGGTCGCTGGAACCACGACCACGACAACCGCGAGAAGCCCCCGAAGGGCGCCGCCTCGCTCGGACTGCCCGCACCCCTCTGGCCTGAGGAGGACGACATCGACGAGGAGGTGCGGCACGACATCGCCCGCTGGGAGCGCGACGGAGTGGTCACCCTGGTCGGCGACGCCGGACCCCGCCGGTTCGCCGCGACCGCCGCCGAGGCCGAGGCCGCGCTCGCCGACTTCGTCGAGGTGCGCCTCCCCGACTTCGGCCCCTTCGAGGACGCCACGCTCAGCGGCGACTGGACCATGGCGCACTCGCTGATCAGCGCCCCGATGAACCTCGGACTGATCGACCCGCGCGACGTGATCGACACCGTGGCCGCCGCGTACGCCGCGGGCGACGCGCCGATCCGCAGCGTCGAGGGGTTCGTGCGGCAGATCATGGGGTGGCGCGACTACATGTGGCACCTCTACTGGCGACTCGGCGAGGACTACGCGACGTCGAACAACAAGCTGGAGGCGCACGAGCCGCTGCCGCAGGTGTTCGCGACGCTCGGGCGCGACCTGTCGAACGGTTCGCCGACCGACGCGGCGGGCGAGGCGGTCGTCGAGGCGAACTGCCTGGCCGAGACGCTCGACGGGCTGCACCGGCACGGGTGGAGTCACCACATCCAGCGCCTGATGATCCTCGGCAACTGGGCGTTGCAGCGCGGTGTCGAGCCGTCAGCGCTGAGCCAGTGGTTCATCGACATGTACGTCGACGGGACGCCGTGGGTGATGCCCGCCAACGTGGTCGGCATGTCGCAGCACGCCGACGGGGGGATCGTCGCGACGAAGCCGTACGCGTCCGGAGGCGCCTACATCAACCGCATGACCGACCATTGCGGCGGGTGCCGGTTCGACCCGAAGAAGCGGCTCGGGCCCGACGCGTGCCCGGTGACGGCGGGGTACTGGGCGTTCCTCGACCGGACGGGGCCGGTGCTGATGGGCAACCCGCGGATGCGGCAGGCGCTGTCGGGCCTGGCCGGGTTGGCGGACCGCGAGGCCGTCGTGCAGCAGGAGCGCGAGCGCACGCGCTGGTAGGAGGTGCGGGGCGGGGGAGCCGAGGAGGCGCGGGTCGGGCACCGACAGGTCGTCGCCGTTAGGGTGGCAGGGTCCGTCGCGCAGCGAGTCGGCGGCCGACGTAGGGGGACCACCATGCGCACCATCAAGACCACGAAGACCGCGATGACGGTCGTCACCTCAGGCGCCGTCGCGCTCACGCTGCTCCTCGCCGGGTGCACCGGGTCGAGCGACTCGAACGCCGACTCGAGCGACCCCAGCAGCTCGGCGAGCGAGAGCGCTGCCACTCAGGAGGACCGCGACCTGACCGGAGAGCTCGCCGTCACGACCTGCGCCGACGCGGGCGAGGCGCTCGGCTCGATCGTCGAGGGCCTCGACCTGCAGGACGAGAGCACGGAGTCCGACGGCCAGCTGCAGTGCTCGTGGGCCAACAGCGCCGCCAGCGCCGAGGGCGAGATCGACCCGAGCGCCCAGGCGATCGTCGCCGTCGCGCGCACGCAGGAGCTCGACGAAGCCACCATCACCTCGCAGAGCGACCAGATCGCCGGTCAGGAGGGCGTCACCGAGGTCGAGGATGCGCGCATCGGCGACCTCGGCGGTCGTGCCTTCGAGCTCGAGGCCGCTCAGGAGGGCGTCACGCTCGCCGGGGCGACCGTCATCACGCCGCACGGACTGTTCGCCCTGTCGGCGACCGGCGCCGGCGACGAGGCCCCGCTCTCGCCGACCGAGGCGCTCGACTCCACGCTGCTGCTGCTCAAGTAGCTGCCGGCGCCCGAGGCGCCGCGCCCATGAACCGCGTTCGCGAAGATGAACCACGATATATCGAGGTTCATCTTCGCGAACGCGGTTCTTCGCGTGGTGGCGCGGCTGCTCGCCGGCCGCCTTGCGCACCGGCTGCCCGGCGCACCGGCTGCCCGGCGCGGTGGCGCGGCTGCTCCCCGGCCCCGGCACCGGCCCGGCTCCGCCCCGGCGCCTCAGCGCCCGAGCAGCTCGATCATGTACTGCGCGATGACCTGCGCCCCGGCGTCGTTCGGGTGGATGCCGTCGTCGGACAGCAGCGAGGTGATGTCGCCGTCGCCCGCGGCGTCCGCCGGCAGGGCGTCGCCGAGTGACACGCGCACCGACCCGGTCTGCTCGGCGACGGACTCGACGGCGGCCGCGTAGTCGCCGCTCGATCCGCTCTGGTCGAAGAGGCTGGCGAGGTCCGAGCTGAACTCGTCGACGATGACGACGGTCGGCGGACCGTCGAGGCCCTTCAGGCCGCGGACGAGAGCGAGATAGCCCTCCTCCAGGTCGTCGGGGCTCGTGTTCACGGCGTCGTTGGCGCCGAGGGTGATGGTGACGAGGTCGGGCTGCACCGCCGCCACCTTCGACAGGAACCCGTCGAGATCCGCCGCGAAGGTCGCGACGGTCGCTCCCGAGTGCGCGGAGTCGAACAGCGACACCCCGCGGTCGCGGTCGCCGTCGAACGCGGTGATCCCCTCGAAGACGAAGCCGTCGGCGGCGTCGGGATCGACCCCGATGGTCACCGTGTGCACCGAGCTCTCGAGTCCGTCCACGCTCGTGACACCGGCGCCGGAGACCGCACCCGCGCTCGAGTCCGCACCCGCGCCTCCTTCGGCATCGCTCGCTCCTGCCGCGCTCGTGTCGACCGGCTCGCCCTCGACCCCGTCGACCGCGTAGCGGAACACCCCGCCGCCCGGCGACCACCACAGGTCGAGGTCGGTGCCGCGCACCTGGTACGTGATGCTCGAGCCGGGTTCGAGGTCGACGCTGCGGTACCCGAGGCTCGGCGTCGTGAAGTCGGGGGTGACGGCCGTCTGGTCGGACTGCCAGGCGCCCCAGGTCGAGTCGGGCGGGTACACCGCGAAGACCCCCGGCCGGTAGCCGACCCCGCCGGCGACGCCGTCGACCGGGTGCTGCCGCTGCAGGGCGTCGCGCGTGAGGTCGATCCACCGGTTCTCGATCGCGGAGGCGCCCTGCCCCTCGGTCAGCGAATCGCCGAGCGCCAGCCAGCGGGCCGACTCGGTGTCGGTCTCGGCGAGGGCGGAGTCCCAGGCGGCCCACGGATCCGCCGTGGGCGTGGGCGCCGGCGTCGGGTCTCCGCTGCAGCCGGCGACGAGGGCCGCCGTGGCGGCGACGGCGACGGCGGCGAGGGCTCGCACGCCCCGTCGGCGCACCGGTCGTGACGCCGGTCGCGCAGCCGCCCCCGAGGCAGCCCCCGACACCGGGCGAGTCGACGACGTCGGAGCCGAGGAGGCGCGGCTCACTGCTCCGTCACCGTCCCGTTCTCGACGCGCCACTGCCGGTCGAGTCGCACGCTCTCGAGCATGCGGCGGTCGTGGGTGACGAGCAGGAGGGTGCCGTCGTACGACTCGAGCGCCTGCTCGAGCTGTTCGATGGCGACGAGGTCGAGGTGGTTGGTGGGTTCGTCGAGCACGAGCACGTTGACCCCGCGGGCCTGCAGGAGGGCCAGACCGGCACGGGTGCGCTCGCCGGGCGACAGCTCGTCGACGGGGCGGTTGACGTGATCGGCCTTGAGACCGAACTTGGCGAGCAGGGTGCGGACCTCCGCCTGCGGCCAGTCGGGCACGAGCCCCTCGAACGCCTCGGCGAGGGGGACGGTGCCCGCGAGCAGTGCCCGCGCCTGGTCGATCTCGCCGACGGCGATGCTGGCTCCGCGACTCGCGCCTCCTTCGCTCGGCTCCTGTCGCCCGAGCAGACCGCGCAGCAGGGTCGACTTGCCGGCGCCGTTGGGCCCGGTGATGCCGATGCGGTCGCCGCCGTTGACCTGCACCGAGACCGGTCCGAGCACGAACTCGCCCGTCGCGGGGTCGCCCTGGCGGAACACCGCGCCGCTGAGGGTCGAGACGACGGCGCTCGAGCGCGGCGCCTCGCCGATGGTGAACTCGAGCTGCCACTCCTTGCGGGGTTCGTCGACCTCCTCGAGGCGGGCGATGCGGCTCTCCATCTGGCGGACCTTCTGGCCCTGCTTCTCGCTCGACTCGGCCGCGGCCTTGCGACGGATCTTGTCGTTGTCGGGCGACTTCTTCATCGCGTTGCGCACGCCCTGACTCGACCACTCGCGCTGCACACGGGCGCGCCCCACCAGGTCGGCCTTCTTGTCGGCGAACTCGTCGTAGGCCTCGCGCGCGTGACGGCGGGCGGTCTCGCGCTCGTCGAGGTACGAGTCGTAGCCGCCGCCGAAGACCCGGTTCGACGCCTGGGCGAGGTCGAGTTCGAGCACCTTCGTGACGCAGCGGGCGAGGAACTCCCGGTCGTGGCTGACGAGCACGACCCCGCCGCGCTGGCCCTGCACGAAGCGCTCGAGTCGTTCGAGGCCGTCGAGGTCGAGGTCGTTCGTGGGCTCGTCGAGCAGGGCGATGTCGAAGCGGCTGAGCAGCAGGGCGGCGAGCCCGACGCGGGCGGCCTGGCCTCCGCTGAGGGCGGTCATCAGGGTGTCGGGGCCGACGGTGGCCGTGCCGGGGTCGGCGGACGACGTCGCGCTCGCGGTCTCGAGGCCGAGGTCGGCGAGCACGCCCGGGAGGCGGTCGTCGAGGTCGGCGGCACCGCTCGCGAGCCAGCGCTCGAGCGCCGTCGAGTACACGTCGGCGGGGTCGAGGCCGTCGGGGCGGGGTGCCGGGTCGGGGTCGCCGAGGGCTGCCGCGGCGGCGTCCATCTCGGCGGTGGCCTGGGTGCTGCCGGTGCGGCGCCCGATGTACTGGGCGACGGTCTCGCCGGGGAGGCGCTCGTGCTCCTGCGGCAGCCAGCCCACGAAGGCGTCGCCCGGGTTGAGGGTGATGGTGCCGCCCTGCGGCTCGTCGACCCCGGCGAGGAGGCGCAGCAGGGTCGACTTGCCGGCCCCGTTCACGCCCACCACGCCCACGACGTCGCCCGGTGCGACCGTGAGGTCGAGGTCGTCGAACAGGGTGCGGTGGCCGTGGCCGCCGGCCAGGCCCTTGGCCACGAGTGAAGCGCTCATCGGCCCATTCTCGCGTACCGGAGGGCGCTGCCGGGGTGGTTGTGGAGAGGAGGCGCGGCCGGCCCGTCGAAGTGACGCTACCGGCGAAGTCCCGGACGCCCGGGCACCCGTTCGCGTCACCTGGACGCAGGAGGCGCGGGGAAGCGGGCCGCGCCTCCTCGGCTTGGTAGCGTCGGGGCACGCGAGGGCCGGGTGGCGGCGCCTCGAGTCAGGGGGATGACGTGTTCGGACTGTTCCGCAAGCGTGACGACGACGAGCGCGCGGCGCCCGTCGAGCCGTGGCCCCGGATTCCGGTGGCACCGTGGTCGGGTGGCGGGGCGACGGCCGAAGCGGCGGCGGTCGAGGTCCCGTCAAAGCGTCGGCCGAGCGTGCCGGGCATCGTGTTCACGGTGCCCGAGGGGCGCGCCGGGGTGAGGCTCGACGAGGTGCATCGCTTCATGGACGACGAGACGGCCATCCTCGAGACGACCCACGGGCCGTCGTTCTATGCGGTGTGGACGCAGGCATGGCCGAAGAAGTCCGGCACGGCGGTGGGGGACATGCTGGAGGGTGAGGCTCCGGGCGGCCTGGCGTTCCTGTCCGCCGACGTCGATGCGCCGCCCACCGTGGTGCTGCGCGACGCCGAACTGGCGTCGTTCAGGGCGTGGGTGGCGGCGCTCCCTTCGTGACCGGCGGGTGCATCGCTCTCAGCGGCGGGTGCTCAGGGCCCAGGGGGCCGAGGGCGCCGGTTCGCCGGTGCGGCTGAAGTGGACCGCGGCCTCGGTGGTGCGATCGAGCAGCACGGCGGTGGACGGGTTGGCCGGGATCGGCTGACCAGGCCCGCGGGCGACGATCGGGTCGATGATCTCGTACCAGGGGCCGGTTCTGACGTCCATGGCGTGGAGCACCGCGATGGGGACATCGCCCGGTCGGAGGATGTCGAGACCCCCGGTGCCACGGCGCAGCTCGATGCTGGTGGGGATGTTGCCCTTCGGCCCCTTGATGACCGTGCGGAGGCGCTTCTCGGAGGGGTCGAGCACCTCGAACTGCTCGCGTCCCATGCGCCACAGCAGCACGGTGCGACCGGGCACGCTCGCGGGGTCGGTGGGCAGGATGATGGCCTCGCGCGCCTCCTGCCGGGCCCTCAAGGCCGTGCCGATGGTCTGGCCGAAGAAGGCGGCGCCGGCGAAGGCGAGGATGATCCAGATGTTCGGGGCGCCGGAGGTGATCATGGGCACGCTCGCGACACTCACCAGGGTGATCGGCACCGCGATCGCCCGACTGCGGTCACGGAGGCGTCCGAGGAGGAGCGAGGCGACCAGCACCACGAGGCTGAGCGTGATCGCCAGGCCGGTGTTCGCTCCGCCGAGGAGTGCTGCGGCCAGACCGAGCACGTACGCGAGCGGGGCCAGGATCCTGCGCGTCGACGACGGCATCGCGACCGGCTTGGTGGAGGTCAGCCGACGAGGCTTCGTCTCGGTGGATGCGGCGGTGCGGTCTGTGCTCATGGAGTCCCCCTGGTGCCGGCGATCGGCGTGCTCGCTGGACATCCTGGCACGAACCGGTCTGTCGGGGTGCTGCCGCTCGGGGATCCGAACGGTCAGGTCGCCTGTCCTGTCGACCAGGGAGACGGGTACGATTCTCGGGAGTGCCCATCCGGTCCGAAGCGCTCGCGGATCGTGCTGTGCTACTCGCCGAGGTGCGGTTTGATCAAAAGGACATCGGCGCTCGTCCACCAGGTCAGTGTTGAGCTCATGGATCCAGATGCCAGAAAATGGCGGGCTGCTTCCTCGGCCTCGCTGACGAGAACCGTGTGGCGTTGCTCGACGGAGTTGACGATGCTGCCCATCATGACCGTCACGTGGTCTCGGGACGCTGTGGACGTCATCGCCATGCTCCAGGCGTCGTCGTCCAGGGTGTCTGGGGAATGGAATACCGCTAAGGCCCCATCGGCCCGCCCGCAGATGTCGAGCCTGGAGCCCTTGTGCTTGAGAACGACGTGGGACCGAGTCATCCCGTCCAATGCGCGGACTTTGCTGACGGCCTGTTCGGTCGTGGGCGCATCTTCGGCGAATGTCTTACGTCCGACCGACCATTGGAGTTCTGAACTGGTGGCTTCTCGCTCTCTGACCTGCTCGCTTCTCGGTGCGCGAATAGTCGACCCGATGAACCATCCAGCGATCATGGAGAAGAACCAAGGGCCTAAGACGATCTCATCATCTGGCAGTGTGGTGTTCAGAAGGGGTGGCCCGGCAATCGAAAGAACGGCAGCGGAGAGCGTTCCCCACAAAGATGACGAGTACGCCAACAGGCCGGCGGTCAAGATCCCCAAGCCCAGTGTCATGAAAGCCGAACTCGCATCAGCTTGCAGAACCAGCAGCAATACGATTGCGACCACGATGTTCACAACCGCCAAGACCGCATTGTAACGTCGCTGGATTCGAGGCATAGGCTTGTAGCCAGAGATCGCTGGCTTACTTCTTGCCAAAAGCTGAATCCGTCACTGTATGAAAGTCTCTCTCGGGCTGGCGATTGACCATAGCATCATCTGGCAGTACCGCAATGGAATCCACTCTCGATGTCGTGTGTGTGAGAAAAAGGGCGAACTGCGTCGTCATCCTAGTGAGCTGCCAGCCTCGAGGAAGTCTCTCATCACAACGAACTGACTCACAATCATAAATGACAGCATGGGAATCCCAAGCGCAAAAAGAATCTTTCGCTCATTCGGCGGCAAGGGGTCATAGGCAGCTCGACGCGAACGAAGCCACAAGAGGGCCAGGACCGTAGGCATCCCGAATAGAACAAAGACGGGTATCTCATACTCTTTTGAATGGCGAGTATACCGAGTAGTCGTGTCAAGTGGTACTTGCGTGAACGTATAAATGGCAATAACGATATCCAGTAGAATGCAGAAAAGAACAAGATTGCGTGTCACTCGTATGAGTCTGTGACCCTTTGGATCTCGAGGCAGCCATTCGCTTTTGTCTGTTGGGTTCCGATCGCCATCGTCTCGTGCGCTCGCCATCTGCTGCCTTCCCGGATTTCGGACTCAAGGGCTGAGCTTCAGTCTGCTGCTGGTTGTCGCGACGCCAGTCCGGCTGCTTAGCCCTGTGGCCTTACAGCACTCCGCCTGCGATGAGGAAGTCACGAGCCATGAAGAGCTGCCCCACAACGAAGAAGAGCCAGAATGGCACGAAGATCACGAGGAGAAATCTTCGTTCTTCTCTTGGTAGCGACTCGCTTGCCGCCCGACGAGACCGCCACCATAGGCTTATCAGCACAAGTGGGGCGATGAGTAGAACCAAGAGAGGCATCTGCCACTCTCTCGAAGCCCTCGTGTAGGAGACCGTGGTGCCGGTGGGAACCTGGGTGACTACGAAAACTGCCACGACGATGTCGAGAAGGACGCCCGCAATCAGCACCCGTCGTAGCCAGACGATCGTCCTCCCGCCCAGAGGTCTCGCGGCATGCTCCGACTCGACGTCACCGGCGGCAGGCGCGTTGCTCATGGAATGACCTCATATGTCTCGTCTGCTGACCCACACGTCGCCCCGCCAATCTAGCTATTGCCTCGCGGTGACGGTCCACGCTACGGGGCATCGTTAATCGGGTGATGCGAGAAGCTCTTCCCAGCTCAGGCCGGAAGAACCCCGCCTGCGATGAGGTAATCCCGCGCCATAAAAAGTTGCCCGATCGTGAAGAATCCCAGGAACGGTACGGAGATCGCGATCAGAAGGACGCGCTCCTTGTCAGGGAGTGGTTGCGTCTCAGCCGACCGCGTCTGCCACCACAAGGCTGAGAGCAGCACTGGTGCCGCAAGCAGGCCGAAGAGCGGGACCTGCGACTCTGATGAGATGCGGGTGTACGAGATCGTTGTGCTCAGAGGGACTTGAGTGACGACTGCGATGGCAATGAGGATGTCGAGAAGCGCACCGATGAGGGTGAGGAGGCGCAGTCTTCGTGCTGTCTTGCCCCCCAGCGGTACCGGGCGCACATTGTCCTCGCTGCTATCCATGTTGTTTGACACGTGAGGTTCTCCTGAGTCTAGTGATCGCAGTTTGAACCGGGACTTGCCCCGAGGCTAAACAGCTAAAGCCCCAATGGTTCTATAAATTCCCAGGCCTTTTGATGTTCCGACGTAAGGGGCTACAGGTCCGCTGTTGTCGGTGCGATGCTGACGATTCCATCAGGAATCGGCGCGATATCTTCCAGCATTTGCGTCCGGTCTAGCAGAAGAAGATTCATTGCTTTGTCTAGCAGGCTGTCAACGTCGCGCATGCGTGGCGGCAAGGCCGCCAACTGTTCAGAAGACGATCCACCGACTAGGAGGACCGACGCCTACGGGACATCGCTAGATATCTCACGTGTGAGCCGAAAATAGTTCCAGCAAAAGTTCCGAAAATCCACGTTATTTGACCGGTGGCCCAGGGGCCAGGGAGTCTAGTCATGAGGCCCAAGATGGTGAGTAGGCCCAGGAGCATGACGGGATAAGCCCATTTTATTCCAAGTAGTGAAAAAGTAGACGAGCCGAAGATGACTCCTGCCAGTAATGCCCCAATGATAGTGGGTAATACAGAGAAGGTCCTAGAGCCTCCGACCATGAAGACCAGCATGATTCCAACCAGGCACATCACGCCCGCAAACACCAGACGCTCTCGTGATTGGCGTTGGCCAAGATCATTCCTCATTCCTCATTCCTCATTCCTCATTCCTACTAGTCGCTGACTACCAGGATCGATGCCGATTGGACATGACTAGATATCTCAGGTGCGAACCGAAAACAGTGCCAACCAGGGTTCCGATAAACCAAGTTATTTGACCGGTTGCCCAGGGTTCAGAGAGCCAGTTCAAAAGACCCAAGATACCGAGCGGGCCAAGTAGCATGACGAGATAAGCCAATTTCATTTTCAGCACTGGAAAAGATGAACGAGCTGAAGACGGCTCCTGCTAAGAGTGTCCTAATGAAAATGGGTAATGCAGAAGAAGTCCTAGAGCCTCCGACCATGAAGACCAGCACGATTCCAGCTAGGCACATCAAAAAGGCAAAAGCCAGTCGGCCTCGCGATTGTCTTTGACCAAGTTCATTACTCATTTTTCAAGGCTCAGGATTTCGATAGGTCGGAGACCCAGGTCGATTACGACCTCGGATACTGACGTCTATCGGGGATCAGAGGGCGAATTATCGCCTCGACCGGCTCTCTTCGCGACGGTGGCTCGCGACCAGGGCCATGCGTACCCGCCTGCGATACCCCCGGCTATGAAGCCGAAGATCCAGGCGTACTGGACGGATCCGACGATGTCTTGGTTCGCGACGATGACGATCATGACCACCGGGACGAGTGCGAGAAGACCGAGACCGATCGCTCTGTTGCGGGGCGGGAAGCCGAAGAGGAGCAGGCCGTACGCGAGTCCGGCGACCAACGTGATGACGGTTGCGAGCACGCCTGCGCCCCCGATCGCTGTGCTGACCCACAACCCGAGCACAAGGCCCACGACGGCCAACATGGCCGCCACCGCGTTGATCGGTCGCTTCGACTGTCTCGATGCCGCCATCGTCATCACCGTTCTCTAGTCGACGGTCAAGCCGACACTGTCGCGGAACACATCCACCCCGCCTCCCACGACCGTACCGCCGACGGCGGATCCGAAAAGGCCAGCCGTGTTGTGCGCCCCGAGATTGAGCGCTCCAGTCAACGACCGCGGACTGAAGTAGGGCATCTGCGCAAGCGTGTTGACCCCATGTTGGCCGGGAATCACGCGGTCGAGTGGCAGGGCTGAGAGCCCAGACCCGACAACTCCATTCACAGCGACCTCGAGCGGGTTCACGTCCTCACCCGCCACGATGCTCTGCACCGCTGTACCCGCAGACGACCCCACGCCGTTGAGAACGACCGTGCTCGCCGTCGCCACACCACTGGTTGCCGTGTGTCCCAGATTGCGAGCGATCGTGCCACCTGCCGGTCCTGCCAGTCCGCCGACCGACCCAGACACGCCCCCACCGACGATCGCACCCGCGAAGTCCCAACCGTTCTCGATTCGCCCGCCATGGCTGGCCAGATAGGTGGCGCCACCGCCGACCGCGCCGACTCCGCCGTTGGCCGCGACGTTGACTGCCACGGCTCGTCCGGCCTGAGCCGCAGGAGCCGATGCCATTGCTGCCTTGCCGAACGCACCCGCCGCGCCTCCAGCGCCCCCGAGCACACCTCCTATGGCTGCGTCCGTGGCGACCTTGCCCCAGTCGACTTCTCCTGTCTGAGCCTTCTGCGAGACAACTGAGACACCACCGCCGATGAAAGCACCGGATGCCGCGCCGATCAAGGCCATGCCGACAGGACCACCGACGCCCGTGAACATGAGGCCCACGCCAACGGCGATCGCAGCGCCAGCTGCGACGTACTCCCAGTTCTCACCCCACCAATCGCCCGCATCTGCCAGAGCACCCTGGTTCGCCTTCGCGTAGGCGTCGAGGTCCGCGTCCGTCGCGGGGCGCAGCCCGAGCGGGTCGAGGGCGTGCATCGGGTCGTTGCCCGCATACGAGTAGGGGTTCCCGGCCCAGCCTGCGCCCAGCACAGGCGCCAGCGGATCGGTCGACAGGAATCCTCGGGTCGACGGGTCGTAGACCCGCGCCCCGAGCCAGTCGAGACCCGCGACCGCGAGGCCACCCGATGCGGACAACTCCACGCCGGCGGGCAGCTCGAGACCGGGGATCCCCGAGGAGGTGCGAAGCGCCTCCCACGGGTCGGTGACGTCCGTCGCGCGGGCGCCGCGCCAGGTCGGCTCGAGCTGTTCACCACCGACTGTCGTCGCGCCACCGGGAATCGTCACGACTGGTGCGCCACCGATCGACACGAGTGACGGCACAGCACTGGCGGTGTCCCACCAGGTGTCGACACCGTCGATCGTGGCGAGCTCGCCCAGCACATCGACCCAGAGACTCGTCTGCGAGACGATGCCGCCGTCGCTGTCGCGTGCGGTGATCGCCGTGGGCCAGCCGAGGTCGCTCCAGGCGTACTCGGTGAACGAGCCGTCGGTGTCGATCCGGCGGATCCGACGGCCCAGGCCGTCGTGCACGTACTCGACGGAGGCGACCACGACGGTGTCGAGAGCGTCCGTCGATGAACCGACCCGCGCCTCCTCGGAGACGAGTTGACCCGCTGCGTCGTACCGGAAGCTGCGCACCCGGCCATCGACCAGCTCATGCGTCAGCCGGCCGGCGGCGTCGTAGGACCACGTCGAGGTGCGGCCCTCGCGCTCGAGACCGACCAGCTGGCAGGCGGCGTCGTAGGTGTAGTCGACCCGACCGTCGACGGTGTCGAGAGCGACGATGCGCGCCTCGGCGTCGCGGATGATCCGAGTCGTCGACGAGCCCTCGGAAGTCGTGCTCGTGTGCCGGGAGAGATGGCCCTCCGCGTAGTCCCAGGTCTGCAGGTCGCCACCGGTCGTGGCCTCGACGACCCGACCAGCGGCGTCGTACGAGACGTGCGCGCTGTCCTGTCCGCCGTGGACGACGGAGACCACGCGACCCGCGGCGTCGCGACGATAGTCGAGACGACTGCCGTCGGGATCGATGCGTGCGGTGCGTCGGCCGTCGGCGTCGTACTCCCACGAGATCGCCTCGCCGCCGCGGGCACGGCGGACGAGGAGCCCCCGTCGGTCGAACGTGAGCTCGTGCTCGAGGTCGACCCCGTCGGAGCGAGTGTGATCGGTCACCACGATCGACCGCGAGAACGCGTCGCGGGTGAACGACGACCGCACGCGCCCGTCGACACTCATGCCCGAGGGGTTCCCCGAAGCGTCGTGGGTCCACGTGGTGGTCGTGCCCGTGGGGTCCTGCTGCGAGACCTGGCGGCCCGCAGCGTCGTACGCAGCGGTCGTCGTCCGGCCCAGCGGGTCCGTGACGGCGATGATGCGATCGGCGGCGTCGTACTCGCGCCGCGTCTCGTTGCCGAGCGGATCGGTGATGGAGACGACGCGCCCGCGGACGTCGTACTCGAAGCGGGTCACGCCGCCGAGACCGTTCTCGGCCTCGACCAGCTGGCCGGCCGCGTCGTAGCGGAAGCGACGGCGACCGAAGCGGGTGTCCTGGGTGCCGATGAGGCGCCCGGCTGCGTCGTAATCGAACCGCGCCTGTCCGTGACCCGGGGTCGACCTGCTGACCACACGGCCCACGGCGTCGTACCGTACGCGCTCGACGTCGCCGGTCGGCAGCGTGCGCGCGACGACCCGCGAGTCGGCGTCGTAGGTCAGGGTGGTGCGTGCGCCGAGGGGGTCGACGCTCGCCGAAGCGCGGCCGCACGAGTCGTACTCGTAGGTCGTCCGGGCTCCCGAGGGGGTGACGACCGCAGTGACGCGCCCGCCGGCATCGCGCTCGAGACGTGTGAGACCGCCCTCGCCGTCGACCAGCTCGACCGGACGGCCGCAGCGGTCGTACGTCGTCAGCTCGGATGAGCCGTCGGCGGCCTCGGTCGCCACCGGGCGGCCGAACTCGTCGAAACGCAGGGTCGTGGTGCCGAACGCGTCGCGCAGGGTGCCGGTGCCGTCTGCGCGGTCGACCCGCGCCTCCTGCCGGACTCCCGTCGGGTCGACGGTCGCGGTGAGCGCACCGGTGACGTCGTACTCGCGGGTCCAGTCGTGGCCGGTGGGGTCGGTGATCGTCCGCAGGCGCGAGAGACCGTCGTGCGCGAACGCCCACGACGAGCCGTCCGGCAGCTCCAGAGCCGAGACGTCGCCCTGGTCGTCGAAGCGACGCGAGACGACACGGCCGAGCGGATCGGTCGTGGTCTCGAGGTCTCCGTGCGGGCCGTAGCCGAATTCGGTGCGCGCGCCCAGGGGGTCGATGATCGCGCTCACCCGGGCACCCGCCCCGTGCTCGAAGCGCCAGATCGCCCCGTCGGCATCGCGACGCGAGACCAGCAGCCCCGCGGCGTCGTACGTGTAGGTCGTGCGGGCTCCCGACGGGCTGACCGCCGCCACCGGACGACCGGCGTGGTCGCGCTCGATGCGCGCCACGTCGCCGACGGCGTTCTCCGTGGCGATCAGGTAGCCGTACTCGTCGTAGTGGCAGCGGACGACGACACCTGTCGGGTCGACGACGCTCTCGAGCAGCCCGTCGCGCCAGCGCATGAGTGTGCGGCCGCCCTCGGGGTCGACCAGTGCCGACGGGTTGCGCTCGGCGTCGTCGGCGTACTCGTACTCGACGACGGCGCCCGACTCGGTCACGACGGTGGTGACCCGGTCGAGGGCGTCGTAGCCGTAGGTGAGATCGGCGCCCGACGGCGTGACGGTGCGGACCTTGCGCCCGCGCTCGTCGTAGCCGTTGACGGTGACCGATCGGTCGCGCTCGGTGACCGAGACGAGGTTGCCGTTCGGGTCGTAGCTCATCGACTGGCGCTGGTCGTCGGAGTCGACCACCCCGACGAGTCGGCCCTTCCTGTCGGCCATGTAGCTGTTCGACCGGGTGCCGTCGACGTCCGAGACGACCGTCACCCGACCCGGCAGATACGCGAAGCGGACTGTGCGGCCGTGCGGCGACACCTGCAGTGTCACGCGCCCCTGCTCGTCGTACGTGTTCAGGGCCTCGACCACGCCGGAGGCGCTGGTCACCGTCGAGATCAGACCCGCGTCGTTCCAGTCGTACCGTCGCGTGCCCACCTCGTTCGCAGCGCCGGTCAGGCGCCCGGCTGCGTCGTAGGCGTACTCGACCCGGCGGCCGTCGGAGGCGGTGAGGGTCGCGACGCGACCGTCGACGTAGTCGATGTCGATCGTTCGACCACGCGCGTGGGTCAGGCGCGACGGGAGTCCGTCGGGGGCGCGGGTGACGCGGACGACGGTGCCCGCGCCTCCTCCGCTCGCCAGCCAGACGCCGGCGGGGGAGAAGGCCCACCAGCCGCCGGTGTTGTCGCGGACCACGAGGAGCGTCTCGGCGCCCGTGTCGCCGAGGCCGGGCAGGGTCGAGGCGACCTCGGCTGCGAGCCAGAAGTTCTCGCCGACGGCGCGATCCCACGAGCTGCCGAGACGGGGGAACGTGACCACACGGCCGTCGTCCATCGTGAACGCGGCGCCCTCGTCGTCGAGGGTGAGGCCGATCTCGAGCACGGAGCCCCAGCCCGGGCCGAAGGGGCCGACGTGGTCGTCGAGCGAGTTGTAGGTGCGCGAGACCCGCAACGAGGAGGCGGCACCCGCGAAGGCGAGGTCGACCTCCGTCTCGAGGAAGTTGCCTGTGGTCGTGTTGACCGGGTCCATCGTGAAGCCGGTCGTGGGCGGCGACCCCCAGCCCTGGGCGGGCGGGACGACGAGGTCGTCGCGCTGACCCTGGACCCCGGCGGACTGCAGTGCGGCGGCGAGAGCAGAGTCCGCGACGGTCGAGACGACGCCCGAACCGCCGGCCGCCTCGAACGCGCCGGCGACCGTATTCGCCCACGCGACATCGGTGTCGTTGGCGGTCAGCCAGGTCGAGAAGCTCGAGACCACGCCGTCGGCGTGGATGACGCCCCACTGGCAGTCGGACGCGAAGTCGGCGAGCTTGCCGGAGAGCGTCGAGGGGCGGCCCGCGAGCTCGGCGTCGAGGGCTGCGCTGCCGGTGGCGAACGAGCGGAGGTCGTCGGGCTTCGCCGACGAGGTGCCGCCGCTGCCGCCGCCCGAACCGGGCGCGGGAGTCTCGCGGGTACCGACGTTGGCGTCCTGGGGCTCGAGCTGGGGCGCCGGCTCGGGCTGCTCACGAGGCATCTCCTCGCCGCCGAAGATGTCGTCCAAGCCCTCCTTGAGCCAGCCGCGGTCGTCCTGGCGCTGCTGCCACTCCCGTGCCTTGCGGCGGCGGTCGTTCTCCTGCTTCGCCGCCTCCTTCAGCTCGCCGGCGAAGTCCGCTATCGCCCGGAAGCTCGTGGCGAGGGTGCTGGCACCTGTCGCAGCAGTCGCCGCGTTCGTGGTGAAGAGCTCGGAGAAGAGACCACGGAACTCCTGCGACGCGGTCGTGACGAGGGACGAGCGAGAACCGCTCTGCCCCTCGATGTCGTCCGCAGCGTTGTTGAACGCGGTGACGAGTGCGTCGGCCGTTCCGTTGTCGAACGGTACGGGCTCATTGCCGCCTTTGGGATCCCCCATGAATTGTCCTCCCCCTCAGGAGTGATGCTGCGATGTCGCGGATAGCTGGTGCTGACGCCTGCCGGGCGTCTGGCGTCGTCGTGCCGAATCTCACGTCGTCGCGTGGTTAATGCCCGGCGCGACGCGAACGCCCCCGTCCCCCCGGAGATCGGGGTGACGGGGGCAGTCGTCCTGTGTTACGCGCCGCCGCCGGCGGAGAAGATGTTGGCGGAGATGTTGTCGAGCTGGGTGCGGAGCTGCTCGAGCTCGGTCTTGGCCTTGTCGAGGGCGGCCTTGGTCTCGGGCCAGGTGGAGCCGCGGAAGGTCGCCGCGAGGGGTCCGTCCCAGACGTTGGGGTCGGACAGGATGCGGCCCTGGGCGTCGAGCTGCGAGATCTGGTCGGTGAAACCGCCGTTGACGATCGACTGGACCTGGCGGATGGCCGTCTTGGCCTGCTCGGTGGAAAGTACGCGTGACATGGTGATGTCCCCTTCATCTGGAAATAGCCCCCGTGCAAGACGCCCCCGGGGCTTGAACATGACGAGACTAGCTCGTCACGGCCAGGATGCACCCCTTCTGCACCGATCTGTCGGTCCCCGTTCGGGGGGTGGCGGCCTGGGGAGGGATCAACGGCGTCGCAGCCTTCGCCGGCGCAGCCGCTCGGCGCGGGGTTCGCCCCGTCGAGCCGAGTTCGGCGTCGATGTTCGCCTGTGGAAAGGCCGCCGATCCTCGTCCCTGCACCGATCCGTCTGTCGCCGGGGCGCTCACGACCCTGATGGGGGACATCACAGCCGTCCGACATACCCCTATCATGCAAAGGAGGGACAGCACTTTCTAGGGGGAACGGTCTGCATGGCCAGGGGAACGAAGACACACAGCACGACTCTGCGACGGCACCGAGGGGGGCGCGCACTGGGCGTCGTCGCCATGGCGGGCGTCGTCGCACTGCTGGCCACGGCCTGCACGTCCGAGCCGACGGTCGTCGAGAACCCGTCGAAGGTCCTGCAGACCGTCGACACGGCACTCGCCACCGACGGGTCGATCACGGCCGTCTCGAGCACGGCCATCTCCGTCGACGACGCGACCCGTACCTCCTCGACGACCACCGCCGAGCACGTGCCCGCCGACGTCGCGGGCGACCTGCCGCTGCGCATCAGCACGCAGTACCGCACGACCGACGGCACGGGCACCGACCTGGCCGACCTCGACGGCTACGACGGCCGTGTCGAGATCGAGTTGACGGTCGAGAACCTCACCGTCGCCCCGCAAGACCTCAGCTACGACGTCGCCGGCGCGTCCCGCACCGACGCCGCCCTCGTGGGCGCGCCGATCAGCCTCGCCGCATCGACCGTGCTGACCGGCGTCTCGCCGAGCCAGGTCATCTCCGACTCGACGGGCAGCGGCACGGGTGCCGGCACCGACGGCATCGTCAGCACCACTGAAGACGGCGACGCCGTCGTGCAGTGGGCCGCCTTGCTCGCCCCTCCGCGCTCCGGCGCCAGCACCACCCTGCACCTGGTCGCCGACGTGACCGACTTCGCGGCACCCACGATCGACCTCGCAGCGCAGCCAGGCATCTCGACCGACCTCACCGTCGACGGCGTGCTCGGGTCGGCCTTCGACTCGTCGACGACCTCCGAGCTGGCCCTGCAGCAGCGCACCATCGAGCTGGTCGGCGACGTCAACACCGTGCTGAGCCGCGCCGGCGAGACGATCACCGAGGTGCGCACCAACCTCGAGAGCACCTCCGAGACGCTCGGCGTCCGCACCGCCGAACAGCTGAAAGAGAGCAGCTCGTCGCTCGCCAGCACGATGGACGGCCTGAGCGGCCAGCTCGGCTCGCTCGAGACCGACCTCTCGGCCACCGTCACCGGCACCCAGTCGACCGTGCTGAGCCAGCTGCAGCAGACCGTCTCGAGCGTCGACTCGCTGCTCGGCGACACGTCGGCCACGGCACCCGCCGTCACGATCGACGGCGAGGGCTGCGCCGCGGTCGTCGCCGAACCGGGTCAGACCGCCAGCGTCTACGGCAGCCTGCTGCAGGTGTCCGCCCAGCTCGACGGGTACGCCCAGTCGACCGCCGGCTGCCGCGACCAGGTCGCCGCCGAGCTGCAGCGCACCGTCGGCCCGTCGAACCCCGACGCCGCGAGCTGCGCCACCGAGTCGTCGCTCACCTGCTCGCTGTTCGCCTCGTCGGTCACCGTCACGGTCGCCCTGATCGGTCTCGTGACCGACGGCGTCGCGCTCGCCGAGTCGCTCGACGCGAAGCCTGCAGTTCTCGCCATCGAGAGCAACGACGCGCTGACAGCCGATCTCGCCGCGCTCGACGCCCAGCTCGACGCCCTCGCGGCCGACGCGTCGGAGGACGACGTGGCCGAGGCCCTCGACGACCTCCGCGACGCAGCCGACGCCGTCTCGGTCGGCGTGCCGACCCTGCGCGACCAGGTCGACGCCCTGCACGACGCCGCAGAAGACGCACGGGCCGAGATCGGCGACCTGCCCGACGCCGCCGACGGCGGAATCGACCTGCCGTTCTCCGGCGACACGATGCAGGAGCAGAACGCCGAGCTCGCCGCCCGTCTCTGCGACGAGATCGGCGAGGGTATGTCCCGGGGCGAGGTCGAGCAGCTGCGGGCGTACCTGACCGATGTGGCCTGCGAGGTCCCCGAGGGAGGCGACGACGACGGGTCCGAGCCGACACCCGAGCCCACCGGCCTGCCGACCGGTCAGCCCACGACCGCACCGACCGGTGAACCGACGGTGGCTCCCACCGCTGCGCCCGGCGACGACGAGAGCGAAGGAGGCGCGGCTCCCCGCATCATCGACCTCCCCATCGGTCTCGAGCCGATGAGTCAGCGTCTCGACGCGCAGGCCACCGCCTGGGACGCCGTCCTCGCGGCCTCCGACGTCGACGACGATCGTGCCCCCGGCGGGATCGGCGACACCATCGCCACCCTCGACGAGACGACCTCCGCCGTGGATGACGCCATCGATCGACTCGCGCGCACCATCGAGGCGGGCGACGGCGGGCTCGACTCGTCGATCGAGGCGCTGCAGATCAGCGTTACCAGGGCCCAGGGGCAGAACGCCGCCGTGGCGGAGAATCTCAACACGCTCAAAATCCAGCAGGACGCCCTGGCAGACGAGGTCGAGAAGGCCTTCGCCGAGGCTTCGATCGACGCGTCGAACGAGATCCAGGGCTTGATCGGCGAGCAGGTCCGCGATGTCTCGGCGCAGGGTGTGGCCACACGTCAGACCGTGATCGACGCCTTCGACCGTTCGATCGTCGGCCTCTCGTCGACGTCCGACGTGGTCGTCGGCGATGCGAAGGAGACCATCGAGGGTCAGCGCGTCGACCTCGACGAGCAGACCTCCGGGCTCGCTGCCGCCATCGACGAACAGACCGCGTCGTCGCTCGAGCGCATCGCCGCGAGCACACAGAACTCGACGCGCGACGTCGAAGGCGCCTCGACGCTCCTCGCCGGCGACCTCGCGAAGGTCATGCTCGACCTCGGCGACCGTCAGGTGGAGGGCTCGGGGATCCTCGGAGCGATGGCCACGAGCGCGGCCAAGGCCGACACCGCCGACTTCCAGCTCGCCCTCGCGACGCAGAACGCGTCCGGCTACGCCAACGTCCGAGCGGAGGACATCGCCGGCATCATGCTCCGTCAGGCGCAGTTCACCGCGTCGCTCGAAGCAGCCACCGCCCTGCCGGCGTTCCACCTCGACGTGCCCTCCGGTGCGACGTCGACCACCCTCTACGCCTTCACGATCGGCGGCGCACGATGAGCGAGCGCGGAGCACGCCACAGCGAGACGCCCGGCGCCACGTCCGACGGGGCCGGCAGCTCGCCGAGCGCGAAGTCGACCGACTCGGTCGAGTCGGCCGCATCGACTATGGACACCGAGACCCGCCCGCGTCGCCGCGGTCGCACGATCGCCATCGTGGCGGGTGCCCTCGTCGTCGCCGCGGCCATCGTCGTGACCGTCGTCGTCGTGCAGCCCGACGACGAACCCGTCGGCGCCCCCGTGGCCGCGACCCTCCCCGTCGCCCTGACCGCGACCGATCTGCCCGAAGGCACCACGGTCGGCGTCATCGTCACCCTCGGCCCCGGCGCCGAGGGCGCCGACTGGAACGGGGCCGCCCAGGGCGCCCTCGTCGCCGAACGGCGCCTCGAGCTCGGCGGGGCCGACATCGCCCTCGCGACCGAGAACGACGGCGGCACCGAGGCCGGCGCGGCAGAGGCCGTGGCCGCCCTCGTCGACCAGGGCGTCGCCGGCATCGTCATCGCCTCGTCCGGACCGCACATCATCGGCGCGGTGACCGCCGCCGCCGACGCAGGCATCCCCGTCGTCCTGCCCTACGCCCCCGTACCCGACGGCGCCTCGGGCGACGTCTGGTCGACGGCTCCCGACGCCGCGCAGACCGGTGCCGCCCTCACCGAGGCGCTCGGCGGCGCGACCAACACGCTGCTCGTCGACGCCGGAGGCGGAGCCCCCGTCGGCGTCGAGATCGGCCGCACCGAGACGGCGACGTCGTCAGCCGGCGACGAAGCCCTCGCCCGCGAGGTCGCCCGCCTCACCGGGTCGACTCCGCCGGCCACGAGCACCACTGCGACCGGCGACGACGTCTCGGCCACCGCCTCCCAGGAGACCGAGCCGGTCGCCGATCCCTCCGACGCCGTCCTCGTCAGCGGCTCGGCGACCCGCCAGGCCGCCGTCGTCGCGCGGCTGCAGGCCGCCGACCTCGCCGTCCCGGTCGTGCTCACCCCCGACGCCACGAGCCCCGCGTTCTCCGCAGCGCTGAAGGAGGACGGCGCCAGCCTCTCCGGTTCGCTCGTCACGGTCGGCGCCGAGAGCGGCGACGCGACCGCCCTCCGCGGCGACGGCGCCGGTCGATCGGTGTCGGCGTTCCTCGGCGGAGTCCGCGTGCTCGCACAGGACCCCGACGCCGTGAACCTGACCGGCGATCAGCCGTTCTCGGTCGTCGCCGGTGCGGCCGACGCCCGCAGCCACGACGCCGTGGTCGCCCTCGTGCGTGCCGTCGAATCGGCCGGCTCGATCGAGCCCGGCGCCGTCGGCGACGCACTCGGAGCCCTCGGTCTCGGCGCCGGCGACGGCATGGCCGGCCCCGCCGTCGACTTCTCGTCGGCGCAGGCCCTCGACGCCGACGTCGCCGTGCTGAACTCGTCGTCGCAGGACCTCGGTCTGCGCCCCGCCGTCGACGACGGGTCGACGGGGCTCATCTGGTTCGCCGGCCCCGTCACCGCTCCCGCCGCCGGCTGACGAGAAGAACAGCACCCCCAGCGAGCCCGCCCCACCCCACCTCCGACCGAGGAGCCCCCATGCGTGTCCTGATCGATCTCGACGGCGACCGACGGAGCATCGACGTCGATCGCTGGCAGAGCGCGGCGACCCTGGGCGAGCTCGTCACCACCGCCGGGGGAGCGCTCCACGCCGGCGACGCCGACCTCTTCGTCGACGAGGCCGCCGTGCCGCTCGACACCCCGCTCGACGAGCTCGTGCTGCTCGAGGGATCGCGCATCGCCCGCACCCCCGGCACGCGCCGACGCCAGGTCGCAGGCTGGAGCGTCACCCTCGCCGGCGGTCTCGCCGCCGGGCAGGTCGTCGAGGTGCCGCGCAGCCGGCCGCTCGTCGTCGGCCGCGCCCCGCAGGCCGACCTCGTGCTGCCGACCGCCAGCGCCTCATGGGAGCACTGCACCATCGAGAACGAGCCCGACGGCGAAGGGGTCCGAATCCGCGACGCCGGCTCGACCAACGGCACCCTGATCGGCGGCGAACGGGTCGACGCCGAGGGCCTCGTCATCACCGAGGCGACCACCGCCATCGTGGGCGGCGCCGTCCTGCTCGTCCGCCCCGCTCTGGCCGAGGTCACCGTGCCGGCGCCCGGGTCGCTGCACAACCTGACCCCCGCCTCCACGGCTCCCTTCAACCGCCCGCCCCGCCCGGGCCGAGCCGACGACGGTGAACCCGTGCAGCCGCCCGACCGCAAAGAGGTGCCCCCCGCCTCGAAGTTCAGCTACATCACCGTGCTCGCGCCGCTGCTGCTGGCCGGTGCGATGGTCGCGCTGCTCGGCGACGCCCGGTTCGCGCTCTTCGCGCTGCTCAGCCCGGTGACCGCGATCGGCATGTGGCTCGAGCAGAAGCACCGCCGCACGAAGAACCTCCGCGAAGAAGAGGAGCGCTTCGAGAATGCCATCGGCGAGTTCTCCGCCGAGATCGCCGAGGCGGCGGCCGAGGAGGCGCGGCGCCGCTTCGATCTCGTCCCCGACCCGGCGACGGTGCTGCGTCGCCCCGAGCTGCCGACCACGCTCCTCTGGCAGCGTCGGGTCGGCGCCGACGACTTCCTCGCGCTGCACGCCGGCATCGGCGACGTGCCCTGGCGGCCCGCCCTCGACGACCGCGGCTCCACCCGCAGAGACGACCGCGTCAAGGAGGCCCTCGCCGCCGGGCGGCTCGCCTCGGCTCCCGTCGTCGTCGATCTGACCGACGCCGGCGTCGTCGGCATCGTGGGCGACCGTGCCGGGGCGCTGGCCCTCGCCCGCAGCCTCCTGGCCCAGGCCGCCGTGCACTGCGGCCCCGCCGACCTCACGATCGGCACCTTCTGCGACCCCGGTCGCGACGGCGATTGGGAGTGGGCCTCGTGGCTGCCGCACACCCGTCAGGTCGGCAGCAGCACCGGCGACCGCTGGATGTCGGCCCGCCGCGAGGCGAGCGTGTCGATGCTGCGCGGCCTCCGCGAGACGGTCGACGAGATGCCGACCCCGGCCCTGCTCGTCGTGCTCGACTCCGAGGTGCTGACCGAGGGGCGCGACGCCCCGGCCCGCGCGATCCTCGGTCACGGCCGCTCGACGCCCGGTTCGTCGCTGCGTCCGAACGAACGCAGCGTGCGCGTGAGCGGCATCGTCATCGCGACCAGCGAAGAGCAGCTGCCCGCGTCGTGCACCACCGTCGTCGTGGTCGGCGAGGATGCCGCCGCGACCGTGCACCGCCCCGAAGACCGCACCCGCGTCGACGACGTCGTCCTCGCGGGGGTCGACGTGCCCACCGCCGAGGAATGCGCCCGTCATCTCGCCCACTTCGACGACCCCGAGCTGATCGTGCCGGGCGCCTCGCTGCCCTCCCTCGTGCGCCTGCCCGAGCTGCTCGGCGTCCCGCGGGTCGACGCCGAGTCCGTGCAGTCGATGTGGCGCGCCCGCACCGGCGTCTCGACCCCGATCGGGTCGTCCGAGTCGGGGGTGCTCACCCTCGACCTCGTCGCTGACGGACCGCACGGACTGGTCGGCGGCACCACCGGTTCGGGCAAGAGCGAGTTCCTCCGCTCGCTCGTCGCCGGGCTCGCCGCGCGCAACGACCCGACGCGGCTGAACTTCATCCTGATCGACTTCAAGGGCGGCGCGGCTTTCGCGGCCTGCGAGCGGCTGCCCCATACGATCGGCACGATCAGCAACCTCGACGAGCAGCTCGCCGACCGCGCCCTCCGATCCCTCGAGGCCGAGATGCAGCGCCGTCAGCGCGTCTTCGCCGAGGCGGGCGACGACATCGACAATCTCGAGGCGTATCTGGCGACGTCTCCTGCGGAGCCGATGCCGCGCCTCCTCCTGGTCGTCGACGAGTTCGCGATGCTCGCGAAGGACTTCCCCGACGTGCTCAGCTCGCTCGTCAGCGTCGCCGCCGTCGGCCGCACGCTGGGGGTGCACATGATCCTCGCCACGCAGCGCCCGGCCGGCGTGGTGAACGACGACATCCTCGCGAACACGAACCTCCGCGTCGCGTTGCGGGTGCAGAGCCGCGAGGACTCCAGCAACGTGATCGGCGTGCCGGCGGCCGCGGGCATCTCGCGCGCGCAGACGGGTCGCGCGTACGTGAAGCTCGGACAGGACGACATCACCCCCGTGCAGACCGCCCTCGTCACGGGGCGCGCCCTCGAGGCGGCGGCCGAGGCCGTCAGCGTGCGCGAGATCGGCCAGTTCGGCGTGCCCGCCCCGCGCCCGGCGCCCCCGCGCGCCTCGGCGAAAGACAGCACCGACCTCGACGAGCTGATCGACGCGATCGTCGCGGCCGACTCCGAGGCCGGCTTCGCGCCTCCTCGGCAGGTCTGGCCGGAGGCGCTGGGCGAGTCGATCGCGCTGGCCGGGTTCCCGACGGCGGAGTTCCCGACGGCGGAGGGCGACGGCGACGGGTCGGGCGACGACCGCGCGTCGGGCCACGACCGCGTGCGCGGCGGCGGGCCGCAGGTCGGCGGGGTGGTCGGCGACCGGGTCGTCGTGGCACTGGCCGACGAGCCCGATCTGCAGCGGCAGAGCCCTGCCGGGTGGGACATGGCGCAGGGCAACCTGCTCGTCATGGGGATCCCGGGCAGCGGCACGAGCACGACGCTCGCGTCCCTCGCGCTCGCCCTGGCGCGAGAGACCGACCCCGCCGACCTCGACCTGTACGTGCTCGACCTCGGCTCGCGCGATCTCGCGCCGCTGGCCGATCTGCCGCACACCGTCGCCTACGTCGGACCGGGTGCCGGGGCGAAGGAGCAGCAGGCGCGGTTCCTCCGGCATCTGCGCACCGAGCTCGAAGCCCGCCGCGCCGACCCGACCGGCCGTCGTCGCGCCGTCGTGCTGCTCGACGGGCTGGCCGCGCTCCGCGACGAGCTGCAGGACTACGAGGGGCAGCAGCTGCTCGACCTGCTCTACCGCGTCTACGCCGACGGGCCCGCGCTCGGGCTCTCGTTCGCCGTGTCGACCACCCGTGCGAAGGCGGTGCCGTCGGCGATGGACGAGGTGACGACGCAGAAGTGGCTGTTCCGCCTCGCCGACCCCTACGACTACGCGTCGCTCGGGGTGAAGGGCAAGAGCATCCCCGCGCCGGTGCCCGGTCGTCTCGTCGACGTGACGAACCGGCTGCAGATGCACGTCGCGACCCCGGCGGGCAGCCTCGTCGAGGCCGTCGCGCACGTCGCCTCCGTCTGGAGCGACGCCGCCCCCAAGTCCAACGCCATCGGACAGCTGCCCGACGACGTGCGCGTCGACGAGCTCGGCCTCGCCCCGACCTTCGACGACGAGCCATGGCGCCTGCCGATCGGCATCGGCGAAGACGACCTGACCCCCGCCGTGCTCGAGGTCTACGAGGGCGAGCACGTGCTCGTGGCAGGGCCCGCACGGTCGGGCAAGTCGACGCTGCTGCTGGCGATCGCCGAGTCGATCCGGTCGGTGTCGGGTTCTGCGCGGCCCGTCGTCTGGGGCATCGGCGACCGCCGTTCGCCGCTCGCCCATGCTCCGCTCGACCGGGTCGCCGTCGGCGCCGACGAGGTGCCCGCGCTGCTCGCAGCGCTCCGTCTCGAACGCGGACCGGTCGTGCTGCTGATCGACGACGCCGAGCGCTTCGACGACACCGACCAGTCGATAGCAACCCTGCTCGCATCGAACCGGCCGGGCCTCTGCGTCATCGCGGCGGGTCGGTCGGCCGACCTGCGCACGCTCTACGGGCACTGGACGAAGACCGTCCGCAAGTCGCGCTGCGGCGTGCTGCTGCAGCCCGACGTCGACTACGACGGCGAGCTGCTCGGCGTGCCCCTGCCGCGGCGGGCGCCGGTCGCACTGACCCAGGGGCGCGGCTACGCCGGTGCAGGAGGCGCGGTGCGGCTCGTGCAGGCGATGAGCCCGAGCGTCGCGGAGCCGGCCCGCACGGCCTGACCCGCGCCTCCTCGGCGTCGTGCCCGCGGTCGCCGCCGTGCCGGGCCGGGGCGTGCCGGGGCGTGCTCGGGTGCGCTGAGGTGCGCTGAGGTGCGCTGGGCGTGCTCGGCTCGGCGTGCTGGGGTGCGCCCGCACGCAGCCGTATCGAGGGTGGTCAGAAAGCGTCCTTCCGGGTGCCGCGAAGGGCGTTTTCTGACCACTCAGGTGGTCTGCCGACGTGGGCGCGGGGTCGAGTGGTCAGAAAGTGTCCTTCCGCGCGCCGCGAAGGGCGTTTTCTGACCACTCGATTGCGGTGGCGATGCCGGGGTGGCGCGGGCGCGGGTGGGGACGACCGCGAGTGGTCAGAAACTGTCCTTCCGGGTGCCGCGAAGGGCGTTTTCTGACCACTCGTGTCGGGTGGCGACGCCGGGGTGACGTGGGCGCGGGCGCGGGTGGGAGCGGGGTCGAGTGGTCAGAAATTGTCCTTCCGAGTGCCGTGAAGGGCGTTTTCTGACCACTCGAGTGGGGTGGCGACGCCGGGGTGGGGCGGTCGCGGGTGGGAGCGGGGTCGAGTGGTCAGAAACTGTCCTTCCGCGGGCGGTGAAGGGCGTTTTCTGACCACTCGATGGGGCGACCCGCGCACGCACGTCGGCCGGCCGGCCGGGCGGACCGACGGCTAGTCGCGCGTCGTGATGCTGAAGGGCGAGCTCTCGAGGTTCGTGAAATTGCCGACGGTGGCGCGCAGCACGCACGCGGGCGCGATCGACAGCGCCGTGACCACGAGCCCGTCGGACGACACCGCCAGCGCCCCGCCGCAGCCGTCGGCGAACCGCACGCCCTCCTCGCCGCCCGCAACGTCGACGAGCATCTGCGACGGCGACCCGGTGCTCGGGCTCGAGTACAGCGGGTTCAGCTCGTCGGGACCGCCGGCCCAGACGGGCACGAGGGTGACGGTCAGCGGCGTCTGGCTGACCGTGCGCGACGGCGTCACGACCTGGACCCCGAGGAGGCGCTGCGCCGGATACGCGGACCCGGTCACGGTCTCGTCACCGGTCGCCTCGGTCGTCGCCGCCGCTGCCGCATCGAGCCAGGCGTCGAGCGCCGTGGCGTCGGCGAACTCCGCAGGGAGCGTCGCCTCGACCTCGACCTGACCGCCCGCGGGCACCTCGACCCCCGTGAGGGACCAGCCGCAGTCGACCGTCACCCCGGTGACGGAGGGCTGGTTGCGGGTGCCGGTCGCGCCGGTCCAGGTGACGGGCGGGCAGCCGTCGCCGTCGGCGGCCGCGGGCAGCACCTCGAGCAGCGGGCCGGTCAGCGGGGCGCTCTGCGCGGCGTAGGCGATCGTCACCGAGACGGTGCCCGCCTCGGGGTCGTAGCTCGCGTCGCGGACGATCGCCAGCCCCGTCGGCAGCGCCGTGTCGCGCTGGCTGGCCGTGGCCGCGTCGGGCGAGGTGGGGGTCTCTTCGGCGGGGGAGTCTCCCGGCAGCAGCACGACGAGCCCGATCACCAGCGCGGCGATCAGCACGACGCCCAGCGCAGCGAACGCCGCGACCTTGTTCGTGAGCCAGACGGGCCGCCACCCGGGGGTGTCGGCCTCAGCCGCCGCGGCCGCACGGGTCGGCGGTGCCACGCGACGGGGCATGGGCCGCACGATCGTGGCCGAGCCGCCGGTGCCGAGGTCGGGTCGGGGCTCGGCGAGGGCGGCCGCGGCCGCGTCGGAGCCGGCCGCGTCGGGGTCGCCGGCCGCCCCGGACGACCGGCTCGCGCCTCCTGGGATGGTGTCGGGCGAGGCGGACCCGGCCGCCGCACCTCGGACGATCGTCGCCGGCCGTTCGACGTCGTCGAAGCCCTCGGGTGCGACCACCGGTGCGAGTGCCGGCAGCTCGGCGTGGGCCGCTGCGAGCCGACGCATCGAGCTCGCCGCGTCGGCGGCCGACGGGCGTGCCGCGGGATCCTTCGACAGCACCGACTCGAGCGCAGCCCACAGATCGGCCGGCACGTCGAGGGGCGGGGGAGTCGAGGTGACATGGCGGTAGGCGACCGTGAAATCGGTGCCGGGCCCGGCGAAGGGCGTGCGGCCCGACAGCAGCTCGTAGAGCATCACACCGGTGGCGTAGACGTCGCCGGGCCCACCCGAGCGACCCTGACTGATCAGCTCGGGCGACATGTACTGCGGCGTGCCGAGCAGCCCGGTGGTCTGCCTCAGCTTCTCGTCGACCACCGAGGCGATGCCGAAGTCGCTCACCCGCACGGCACCGGTCAGACCGGGGCGCCACGGCTCGGAGAGCAGCACGTTGTCGGGCTTCACATCGCGGTGCGTGACCTGGCGTGCGTGCGCGGCCGCCAGGGCGTCGAAGACCTCGGCGACGAGAGTCAGGGCGTCTCGAGCGGGCAGGGGCCCGGTGGAGGCGAGCAGGTCGCGCACCGAACCGCCGGGCACGAGGTCCATCACGATCGCGAGACGGTCGCCCTCGACCACCAGGTCTCGCACCCGCACGATGCTCGGGTGACGCAGCGACAGCAGCACCGAGCGCTCGCGCACGAACCGCTCGACCAGGCCCGCGTCGTCGGCGTGCTCGGGTTTCAGCAGCTTCGCGGCGGCCTCGCCGGAGTCGGCGGGTGCAGCGTCGGCAGGCGAGCCGTCGGCGGCGCCGTCGCCGCCATCGTCAGGCGTCACCTCGGCTCGCGCCACGGAGACTCGCCACACCTCGCCGACCGCGCCTGTGCCGATCAGCTCGACGAGTCGATAGGACGCACCGAGAGCCTCCCCTGACCGCGACTGCGCCACTGCTTCCCCCTCGTGTACCCCCGTGCGGCCGATCCGGGCCCGCGCCCGACCGTTCCACCCCTCATCGTACTGACCGCACCGGCACCGGATGCGCGCGGCGCGGGGCGCTGTGGAGACGACGCGACGCAGGCCGCGGAGACGACGCGACGCACGCCGCGGAGACGACGCTGATCACGCTGTGGAGACGACGCGACTCACGCCCATCGGACGTGCTGGACCTCTGTCGGTGGTCGATGCCATGCTCGATCCATGGCTACCCTCACTCGTCCCCGCCGCGGCAAGGTCATCGCCGGCGTCTGCGCCGCGCTCGCCAACCGCTTCAACCTCAGCCCGTTCTTCGTGCGACTGCTCTTCGTGCTGTCGATCGTGCTGCCCGGGCCCCAGGTGCTGCTGTACGTGGTGCTCTGGGTGCTGTTCCCGAAAGAGAAGTAGGCGCGACCTGCCGCGTGGCGCTGGCCAGGCCGACCCCGCTCAGCGACGCGTGAGCGTCTGCAACAGCGACTCCTGCAGGTAGCCGAGCCAGTCGAACACGGCGTGCATCGCGCGGAGGTGCGGTTCGGCGTCGTCGGGCATCCCCGCGTCGGTGACGCCGAGGCGGGTTCCGAGGGTCAGCCGCAGATCGGTCAGGCTCCGCAGCCACGCCTGCTGGGCGGCGGTGTCGAGCCGGCGCGCGTCGGGGCGAGGTCCGCGCGGTCTCGACCCGCGCCTCCTCGGCTCCGGGTCGGCGGTCGTCGGGCCGGTGTCCACGCCCGACGGCTCGGGCGGCCGGTCGGCGAGGGTCGCGAGCACGACGCGGGCGTTCGAGATCTTGCGGTTCGTCAGGTCGTCGGCGGTGAACCGTCTGAACTCCGAGGCGGCCTCGGCGTCGTCGGGGTAGGCGGACGGCAGGAGGCGCGCGACGGCGGCATCGTCGGCGTCACCGTGCTCGAGCAGCTGCACCACCTGCCTGGTCAGGTCGATCAGCAGCGCGCGCTCGTGCTCGGGCAGCTCGAGCAGCACGTCGTCGCCGCCGCGCTCGCGACGGAACGGCAGCTTCACTCGTCGGCCTTCGACACGGTCGCCCACAGGCCGTAGTCGTGCAGAGCCTCGACGTGGCGTTCCATCTGCTCGCGGGGCCCCGTCGCGACCGTCGCCTTGCCGCCCGTGTGCACCTGCATCATCAGGCGTTCGCAGCGTGCCTTCGGGTAGCCGAAGTAGGTCTGGAAGACGTAGGTCACGTACGACATCAGATTGACCGGGTCGTCCCACACGAGAGTCACCCACGGGGTGTCGGGGGCCCCGAGGAGGCGCAGGTCGGCCTCGGCCCGGGTGCCGGTGCGTTCTTCGTCGAGGGTCGTGCTCACCTCACCAGGGTGTCACGCCCGGCCGTCGTCGGGTCGCCCGGCGCCCGGGGCCTACCCGGTGCCGGGCGGTCGCGTTATGCTGGGGCGGTCGCGACTGGCGTTCAGATGGTCGACCATCGGGGAGCGACTGACACACGGTTGGTGGCCGTACGCCTGGGCCACGACACCAGATCCCGTCCGTCCCGTGTGCCGAGGAGCAGTCCCATGACCGTCAACCAGAAACTCCCGTCGACCTTCAACGAGCCGCTCTCGGTCGTCGACCCCGAGATCGCCGCCGTGCTCGAGCAGGAGCTGGGTCGCCAGCGCGACTACCTCGAGATGATCGCGTCCGAGAACTTCGTGCCCCGCGCCGTGCTCGAGTCGCAGGGCTCCGTGCTGACCAACAAGTACGCCGAGGGCTACCCGGGTCGCCGCTACTACGGCGGCTGCGAGTTCGTCGACGTCGCCGAGAACCTCGCCATCGAGCGCGCCAAGTCGCTGTTCGGCGCCGACTTCGCCAACGTGCAGCCCCACTCGGGTGCGCAGGCCAACGCCGCGGTGCTCGCCGCGCTGGCCGACATCGGCGACACCATCCTCGGTCTCGAGCTGTCGCACGGCGGTCACCTGACCCACGGCATGAAGCTGAACTTCTCGGGCAAGATGTACAAGGCCGTCGCCTACGAGGTCGACCCCGAGACCTACCTGATCGACATGGACGTCGTCCGTCGTCAGGCAATCGAGCACAAGCCGAAGGTCATCATCGCCGGCTGGTCGGCTTACCCGCGTCAGCTCGACTTCGAGGCGTTCCGCGCCATCGCCGACGAGGTCGGCGCGTACCTCTGGGTCGACATGGCCCACTTCGCGGGTCTCGTCGCGGCGGGCCTGCACCCGTCGCCCGTGCCCCACGCCCACGTCGTCTCGTCGACCGTGCACAAGACCCTCGCCGGCCCGCGCTCGGGTGTGATCCTCTCGAACCACGAGCCGCTGTTCAAGAAGCTCAACTCGGCCGTGTTCCCCGGCCAGCAGGGCGGCCCGCTGATGCACGTCATCGCGGCCAAGGCCACGGCGTTCAAGCTCGCCGCCGAGCCCGAGTTCAAAGACCGCCAGGAGCGCACGATCCGCGGCGCTCAGCTGCTCGCCGCCCGCCTGATGAAGGACGACGCGCAGGCGGCCGGCGTCGACGTGCTCACCGGCGGCACCGACGTGCACCTCGTGCTCGTCGACCTGCGGGCCTCCGAGGTGGACGGCAAGCAGGCCGAGAACCTCCTCCACGAGGTGGGCATCACCGTCAACCGGAACTCCGTCCCGTGGGATCCTCGTCCGCCGATGACGACGTCCGGCGTGCGAATCGGCACGTCGGCCCTCGCGACGCGCGGCTTCGACGACACCGAGTTCACCGAGGTGGCCGACATCATCGCCCTCGCCCTGATGCCCGAACCCGACATCGCGGCCCTCGCGGCACGGGTCAAGGCGCTGACCGACGCGTTCCCCCTCTACGCGTGACGGCGGGCGCGACCGGGTCGACCCGCGCCTCCTCGGGAGACGTCGTCGATCCGGTGCTCGACGTGCCGACCGCCGGTGCGCAGACGGCCGCCGCTGCGCCGACCGCTGATGTGCCGACCGCCGGTGCGGCGGCCGACGTGCCGACCGCTGATGTGCCGACGGCCGACGTGCCGGTGCTCGACGCGCCGGTCGTGCCTCGCGAGCGGTTCGTCGCCGGTGACGAGTCGACCGCGATCCGCATCGACGGGACGGCGCTCGCCGCGGCGGTGAAAGACGACCTGAGGGTGCGGGTCGAGGCGCTGAAGGCGCGGGGGATCGCCCCGGGGCTCGGGACGATCCTGGTCGGCGCGAACCCGGGGTCGCTCTCGTATGTCGCGGGCAAGCACCGCGACTGCGCCGAGGTCGGCATCGAGTCGATCCGCATCGACCTGCCCGATACCGCGAGCGAGGCCGAGATCCGCGGCGCCATCGAGACGATGAACGCCGACCCCGCGGTCACGGCCTTCATCATCCAGCTGCCGCTGCCCGCCGGCATCGAGCCGACGGCCATGCTCGAGCTGATGGACCCGGCGAAGGACGCCGACGGACTGCACCCCGTCAACCTCGGCGAGCTCGTGCTCGCGGTGCCCGGCGGCAAGGGGTCGATCGACACGCCGCTGCCCTGCACACCGCGCGGCATCGTCGAGATGCTGACGGCGTACGACATCCCGATCGCGGGGCGGCACGTCACGATCATCGGCCAGGGGCTGACGGTGGGGCGCCCGCTCGGGCTGCTGCTGACGAGGCTCGAGGCGACCGCGACGCTGACCCACTCGCGGACGGCCGACGTGGCCGCCGAGGTGCGTCGCGCCGACATCGTCGTCGCGGCCGCCGGCGTCGCGGGGCTCGTGAAACCCGACTGGGTCGCACCCGGGGCCGCCGTGATCGACGTGGGCATCACCCGCGTGCTGAACGACGAGACGGGCAGGTACCGGCTGCGTGGCGACGTCGACCCGGCGGTCGCGTCGGTCGCCGGGTTCCAGTCGCCCGTGCCGGGCGGGGTGGGGCCGATGACGCGCGCCATGCTGCTCAAGAACGTGGTCGAGGCCGCCGAGCGCTGATCCGCCGAGCGCCCGGCGCCCGTCGCCCGGCGCCCGTCGCGCGTCGCCCCCGGGCCACGACGCCACCGACTCGACACGACGCCACGAGATCCGGTGGCGTCGTGTCGACCTCGTGGCGGCTTGATCCCCCACGACGCCAGAAGGTGGACACGACGCCAGGTTTAAACCCGGCGTCGTGTCCACTTTCTGGCGCGCTGGCGCGCTAGGCGTCGCGGCGCGCGCCCTCGTCGGCGTTCACCGTGAAGACGGTCGGGGCGGCGAAGCCCGCCTCGGCGAAGGCCGCGACGACGGCCTGCTCGACCGCGGCGCGTGCCTCCGTCGGCACGAGCGCGATCGCCGAGCCGCCGAAGCCGCCGCCCGTCATGCGGGCGCCGAGAGCACCCGACGCCTGGGCGGTGGCGACCGCGAGGTCGAGCTCGGGAACCGAGATCTCGAAGTCGTCGCGCATCGAGACGTGCGAGGCGTCGAGCAGGTGCCCGATGGCGCGGGCGCCGTCGGTCCGCAGCGTGCGGACGGTGTCGAGCACGCGCTGGTTCTCGGTCACCACGTGGCGCACGCGGCGGAACGTCTCGTCGTCGAGCACCTGCTCGGCACGAGCGAGGTCGTCGGCGTCGAGATCACGCAGGGACGAGACACCGAGGGCTGCGGCCCCTCTCTCGCAGGAGGCGCGGCGATCGACGTACCCGCCGGTCGCGTGCGCGTGCTCCACCTTCGTGTCGACCACGAGCACCTCGAGGCCGGCGGCGGCGAAGCCCAGCTCGACGACGTCGGCGTCGAGGCTGCGGCAGTCGAGGAACACGCCCGAATCGGCCCGCCCGAGCAGCGACGCGGACTGGTCCATGATGCCGGTCGGTGCGCCGACGGCCTCGTTCTCGGCGAGCTGCCCCACGGCGGCGAGCGTCGAGCGGTTGACGTCGATCGACCAGAGCTCGGCGAAGGCCAGCGCCACCGAGCATTCGAGGGCGGCCGACGACGACAGACCGGCACCGACGGGCACGTCGGACTCGACGAAGAGGTCGAGACCCGTGGCGGTCGACAGGTCGACGCCCGAGAGGTCTCCGCCGGCGGCGCTGAACGCGGGGGACTCGGCACGCGTCGGGGCGACCTGCAGCGCCCAGGCGATGCCGAAGACGTAGCTCGACCAGCCCGACATCGACGCCGGGTCGAGGGCGTCGAGCGAGATCTCGTGCACGCCGGCCTCGAACGACGACGAGACGCGGAGCAGGCGATCGGTGCGGACGCCGACGGTCACGGTGGTGCGTCGGTCGATGGCGAACGGGAGCACGAAGCCGTCGTTGTAGTCGGTGTGCTCGCCGATGAGGTTCACGCGGCCGGGGGCCGACCAGCGGCCGACGACCTCGGTGTCGAACACGTCGGAGAACCCTCGGGGTGTGGTTGTGTCGGTCATGCTCGTTCGATCGCCTCTCTGATCAGGTCGGCCTGGGCCTCGGGGACGAGGTCGCCGATCCAGGCTCCCATCGCCGCCTCCGAGCCGGCCAGGAACTTCAGCCGCTTCTCGGCTCGTCGCGGCGACGTGATCTGCAGGTTGAGCCGCACGGTGTCGCGGCCCACGTTGACAGGAGCCTGGTGCCAGGCCGAGATGTACGGGGTGGGGTCGCCGTAGAGGGCGTCGACCCCCCGCAGGAGGCGCCGGTACATGATCGCGAGCTCGTCGCGTTCGTCGCCGGTCAGCCCCGCGAAGTCGGGCACGTGACGGTGCGGCAGCAGGTGGATCTCGATCGGCCAGCGGGCCGCGAAGGGCACGAACGCCGTGAAGTGCTCGCCGGCGAGCACGACGCGCGGGCCCTCGCGCTCGGAGTCCAGCAGATCGGCGAACAGCGTCGGTCCGTACGACTCGATGCTGCGCAGCAGACCCAGCGTGCGGGGTGTGATGTACGGATAGGCGTAGATCTGACCGTGCGGGTGGTGCAGCGTGACGCCGATCGCCTGGCCGCGGTTCTCGAACGGGAAGACCTGCTCGATGCCGGGCAGCGCCGACAGCGCCTCGGTGCGGTGCGCCCACGCCTCGACGACGGTGCGCGCACGCGACTCGCTCAGCTCGGCGAACGAGCCCTCGTGCTCGGGGCTGAAGCAGACGACCTCGCAGCGGCCGACGCTGCGACGCGTGCGGCCCATGCCGAGGCGGGCGAGGTCGTCGACGCCCTCGGGCGCCTGGTCGTCGGTGAGCAGGGGCCCGAACGAGGGCGAGCGGTTCTCGAAGACCGCGACGTCGTAGACGTCGGGGATCTCGGACGGATTGGTGGGCGACGCCGGGGCGAGCGGGTCGAGCTCGGCCGGAGGCAGGAACACCCGGTTCTGCCGGGACGCGGCGATCGACACCCAGTCGCCCGTCAGGACGTCCTGCCGCATCGTCGCGGTGTCGGGGCGCGGGTCGAGCACACGGGCGTCGGCCTTGCGGTCGGGGCCGAGCGTCGTGTCGGCGTCGTCGAAGTAGATGAGTTCACGCCCGTCGGCGAGCACCGTGGTGCGGGTGGCGATCGACGCCATGGGGGAGCCTCCTCGGTCGTGCCTCGCACCGCAGGATTTGCAGTTGCGAAAGCACCTGAAAGCATACGAAAATGACGAGGTGAACGCCAACCCGATCGACGAGCAGCTGCCGGCCGGTCGCCGCCGTGATCGGATCGCCGACCTCGTCGGTCGGCGCGGCTTCATCCGCACCGCCGAGCTCGCCCGCGAATTCCGCCTCTCCGAGGTGACGATCCGCACCGACCTCGAGAGTCTCGCCTCCGACGGTCTGCTCTCACGCGTGCACGGGGGTGCGCTCTCTCTCGACCGGCCGGTCGTCGAGCGCCCGTTCGAAGAAGAGAGCTCGGTCGGCATCGAGGCCAAGCGGGCCATCGGGGTGACCGCCGCCTCCTTGGTCCGGTCCGGCGACTGCGTCGTCATCGACGTCGGCACGACGACCACCCAGATCGCCCTCGCGCTGCTCGAGCGAGACGACCTCGACGACGTCGTCGTCGTGACCAACGGTCTGACCATCGCGCTCGCCCTCGAGCAGGCGGTGCCGCGCTTCACGGTGATCGTGTCGGGCGGCACGCTCAGGCCGCTGCAGCACTCGCTGGTCAACCCGCTCGCGACCAGCGTGTTCGCGAGCATCACGGCCGACGTGGCGTTCATCGGCTGCACCGGCGTCGACGCCGCGCACGGGGCGACCAATGTCAACCTGCCCGAGACCGATCTGAAGCGGCTGATGACGCAGACCGCGCGGCGGTCGTACCTGGTCGCCGACGGGGCGAAGCTGGGGGAGGCGCATCTCGGCGTCATCGCTCCCCTCGACACGTTCGAGGCCCTCGTGACGGCCGGGGCGTCGGGTGCTGACATCAGCGGACTCCGAGGTGCCGGTCTCACAGTGATCGAGGCCGATCGGGACGACGACGACGCGGCGGCGCGCGACGATGGCGGCCATCGCCACGAGGGCCATCACCGCCCTGAGGGTGACGAGACAGGAGACGCGACATGACCGAGCCATCCAGCGAGGGCCCCTGTCCGGCGACCATCCATCCGCCCACGGGTGCGCAATACCAACTGTCGCTCGACGAGGCCGGGCACGAGGTCGGCGCGATCGTGACCGAGGTCGCAGCGGGCATCCGGGCGTTGTCGGTCGACGGGCATGCCCTCACCGAGACCTTCGCCGAAGACGAGACCCCGCCGTCCGCCTGCGGCATCACGCTGTTCCCGTGGCCGAACCGGGTCGACGGCGGCCGGTGGACCCTCGACGGCGTCGTGCAGCAGCTCGATCTCACCGAGCCCTCGAAGGGCAACGCGTCTCACGGCCTGCTGCGGTACACGGCCTACCGGCCCCTCGTCGTCGAGCGGCATGCGGTGACCCTCGGGGCGACCGTCCACCCGCAGCACGGGTTCCCGTTCCAGCTCGACCTGACCGTGCGGCACGAGCTGGTCGTCGACGGCATGCGGGTCACGCAGACCGTCGCGAACGTGGGTCGGGGCAGGGCGCCGTTCGCGGTCGGCGCGCATCCGTTCCTCCGCGTCGGCGACCACGACCCGGCGACGCTCCGGGTGACGCTCGATGCGGCCACCCGGTCCGAGGTCGACGATCGCAGCATCCCGACGGGTACGGCCCCGGTCGCCGGCACCGAGTACGACCTCACCGCCGGGCCGCTCGTCGGCGACCTCGATCTCGACACCGGGTACCGCGACATCGCTCCCGACGACGCCGGCATCCGCCGGACCCGCCTCACGGCCCCCGACGGCTGGGCCACCGAGCTCTGGCAAGACGAGGCCTTCCCGTTCGTGCAGGTCTTCACGCCTCGCAACTTCCCCCGCGGGGGAGTGAAGGGGCTCGCGGTCGCAGCCGAGCCGATGACGGCTCCCGCGAACGCCCTGGCGAGGGGTGAGGGGCTCGTCTGGCTCGACGAAGGCGAGACCTGGTCGGCCCGGTGGGGCATTCGGCGGACCCGCGCTTGACCCCGATCCGCTGAGCGGCTGTCCTGTTTGCGCACTCTCGCGCAGATCGTTTCTTTGTGTAGAAAAGCGCGATACCGTGAATCGTCCGGCTGGTTACCGGACGACAGTCGCCGGGTAACGCAGGTGGCCGCTCTTTTCCTGATCCGAATGGCGGCCTCGCCCGCCCGGTGCATCGTGCCCCCGGTCCCGACGCCCAGCGCCTCGGAGCCGGGGGTGCGGTCCGTCACCGACGGTGGGGTGCGGCGCACAGGCGTGACGCGGTTGGCGGAGCGCCGTGCTCGACGCCGGAGAAGAGTGGGCCCCATGGGGCTCGAACCCATGACCCGCGGATTAAAAGTCCGATGCTCTACCAACTGAGCTAGAGGCCCTCGGCGACAACAATACGGGATCATGCGCGGCGCCGTCGTCGCTCGGACGCCCCGCCGGGGGAGTGAGTGTCAGGGGTCGCGCCTATCGTTGAGGCGATGCCAAGAGACTTCCACCGCCCCACCCAGTTCTCCGGCGCCGAGTTCGAGGCCTTTCAAGGCGGAGACGACCCGGCGACGATCAACCGCGTCGCCCACGAGTCCGCCGCGGCGCTCGTCGCCCGCGTCAAAGACGACCCGTCGCCCGAGATCCTCGACCGCCTCGTCAGCTACACCGACCTCCACGGCATCGACGCCGTCGCCGAGCTGTGGGCCCACGCCGGGGCGCACACCCTGCCCGGCGCCCTCTGGCGCATCTACCTCGTGCGGGCGGTCATCCGGCAGAACCCGGCCGACATCACGTTCCTCTTCGAGCGCGGCGTCGAGTCGTCGTCGACCATCGACCCCATCGTCGCGGGTGCCCCGGCGCCGGCCAGCCCGGAGGAGATCCTCGAACTCGCCGACCTCATCCTCCGCGGCGTGTTCGTCGGCGACTTCGCGACGGCGCTCGAGCGAGGGGCGGCGTTCTGCCGCCTCGCCTCCGCCGGGGCCACGAATCTCGCAGACGACCACGACTCGATCGGCTCCGACCACGCCTCCGACCTGACCCGCCGGGCACTGCGGCTCTCCGAACTCGCCGTCGATCTCGTCGCCTGCGCCCACCTCTGGCGCACCGACAGTCTCGACTGACCCCTGCCTCGCGCCACCCGCCCGATGCAAGTCGGCGGGCGCATCAGGTCGCGGATTTCGCACCCGGCGAACGTCGAGGCGGATGCCCGCGACAGCGGGTAACATCGACTCTCGCCGGGCCGCAGTAACCCCGGGCTCCAAATTTAGCCGCTTCGAGCGGCCTCGCGCCGAGAGGCGTTTCTGCGGCCTGGCACCTCTTCCGGCTGAAGCCGACATCACCAGTCGTGCATCGCCCGCAAACTCGCCCAATCCGGCTGCGAGCTCGTGCCGAACCAAGTGTGTGAGAGCGCAAGCTCCTCCGCCGGTTCCGGTCTCCCTAAGACCGGGGTCAGTGGTCCGCTTCCTCCACGAGGCCCTCGGCGTGTTTACCATCCCAGGCGGTGCGCCTCGCGGAGGGAGCGGACACACTCCACGTCACCCGACGTGCTGTCCACAATCGCAGGCGCGAAGCGTCCTGCACGACCCGACGCGGCCGTCACGATCTTCTCGTGAACAGGCCCCTGAGAAGCGCACGGAGGTGAACCCTGACATGCTGAAGCTCGTGACCCGAGAGACCGAGATGCCCGACGCGGCGCAACCGTCGTCCCCCGACGAGCTGCTGCACAGGGTCGCCGGCGGCGACCAGGTCGCATTCGGAGAGCTGTACGACCAGACTGCGCCACGGGTGCTGGGTCTGATCAAGCGCCTCCTGAAAGACCACTCGCAATCCGAAGAGGTCGCCCAAGAGGTGTTCCTCGAGATCTGGCAGACGGCGTCGCGCTTCGACACGACGCGCGGCAGCGCCGCGAGCTGGATGCTCACCATGGCTCACCGGCGGGCGGTGGATCGCGTCCGCGCCTCGCAGGCCGGTCGTGACCGCGACCTCCGGATCGGCGTCCGCGACATGGCTCCCGAATACGACTCGGTCACCGAGTCGGTCGAGATCCGCATCGAGCACGAGCGCGTCGAACGGGCTCTGGCCCGATTGACCGAGCTCCAACGCCAGGCGGTCCAACTGGCCTACTACGGCGGCTACAGCCACAGTGAGGTGGCCACCATGCTGGGGGTGCCGATCGGCACCGTCAAAACACGACTCCGCGACGGAATGATCCGACTTCGCGACGAAATGGGGGTTGCCTCGTGAACGACCGCAACGAACCCACCGGCACCGATGGTGTCGGCGAAGCGACGGAGAACCTCTCCGGCGCGTACGTGCTCGACGCCCTCGGCGACGACGAGCGACACGCCTTCGAGGGACTCCTCGACGGCTCACCCGATCTGCAGAGAGAAGTGGCCGATTTGCGCGAGACAGCACTGTTGCTCGCTCACGCGGCACAGCCGGTGGCACCCTCGGCCGAGCTGCGGAGCTCGCTGATGGAGAAGATCGCCCGCACACCCCAGCTGCCGCCGTTGCGGCAGCCCGAGATCGCCGGAGGCGCGGGTGACGAGCACGAGCGCGTCGCCCCGCAGCGTCGTCCCGTCCCCGAGATGGAGCCCACCGAGACCGAGGCGCGCATCCTGCGTCCGACCGGTGCCGCCGAGCGTCGCTGGTTCACCCGCCCCGCCGCGATCCTCGGCGCTGCTGCAGCCGCTGCCGGTCTGTTCTTCGGCGGAGGCGCCGTGATCTCCGCAGTCAGCGGCCCGGGTCAGTCGCAGGAGGCGACGGCTTCGGCTCTCGACGAGATCTACGCCGCGTCCGACTTCCAGCGCACGGTGGCCGAGGTCAGCACGGGCGGGACGGCCACGCTCGTCTGGTCGAACGAGCTGCAGCGCAGCGCGATCGTCGCCGACGGCCTCGAGTCGCTGCCCGGCGACCGCACCTACGAGCTCTGGTACATCGGCGACGACGGCCCCATCCCGGCGGGCACGTTCGACACGACGACCGACTCGGCCGTCACGCAGGTGCTCAAGGGCGAGATGTCGCCCGGCGACGTCGTCGGCGTCACGATCGAGCCGGCCGGCGGCTCCGACCAGCCGACCACCGAGCCGATCGTGGCCCTGCCGAGCGCCTGACGCGACGCGACCCCGAGAACGACGAGAGGCGCCCCACCTGCTGGTGGGGCGCCTCCTCGGCTCTCCGGGGTTCTAGACCGGCTGGGGCCCGGACCGGCCCGAGGGCTCGATCAACCGAAGCGGCCCGAGACGTAGTCCTCCGTCGCCTGAACGCTCGGCTTCGAGAACATCGTGGCCGTGTCGTCGTACTCGATGAGCTTGCCCGGCTTGCCCGTGCCGGCGATGTTGAAGAACGCCGTCTTGTCGCTGACGCGGCTGGCCTGCTGCATGTTGTGGGTCACGATCACGATCGTGTACTCCTGCTTCAGCTCCTCGATGAGGTCCTCGATGGCGAGCGTCGAGATCGGGTCGAGGGCCGAGCAGGGCTCGTCCATCAGCACGACGTCGGGCGAGACCGCGATCGCGCGGGCGATGCAGAGACGCTGCTGCTGCCCGCCCGACAGACCCGAGCCGGGCTTGTCGAGGCGGTCCTTGACCTCGTTCCAGAGGTTGGCGCCCTGCAGCGACTTCTCGACCAGGCCGTCCTGGTCGCTCTTCGACATGCGGCGGTTGTTGAGCTTCACACCGGCGAGCACGTTGTCGCGGATGCTCATCGTCGGGAACGGGTTCGGGCGCTGGAAGACCATGCCGACCTGACGACGGACGAGCACCGGGTCGACGCCGGGGCTGTAGAGGTCGTTGCCGTCGATCAGGACCTCGCCGTCGACGTACGCCCCGGGGATCACCTCGTGCATGCGGTTCAGCGTGCGGAGGAAGGTCGACTTGCCGCAGCCGGAGGGGCCGATGAAGGCCGTGACGGTGCGGGGCTCGATGGTGATGTTGACGTCTTCGACGGCCTTGAACTTGCTGTAGAAGACGTTGAGGTCACGGACCTCGATGCGCTTGGACATGGTTCCTCCGGGTGGTTCCTGGCCTAGCGGCCGAGCTTGGGTGCGAAGATTCGGGCGATCAGACGGGCGAGCAGGTTCAGCGCCATGACGATCAGGATGAGGGTGAGGGCCGAGGTCCACGCACGGTCGATGTAGGCGGCCGCGTCGGTGCCCTGGCTCACGTACGAGCTGTAGGCGAAGACCGGCAGCGACTGCATGCGGCCGTCGAACAGGTTGTAGTTCATGCTCGCGGTGAAGCCGGCGGTGATCAGCAGCGGGGCGGTCTCGCCGATGATGCGTGCGATGGCGAGCATGACACCGGTCGTGATGCCGGCGATCGACGTGGGGAGGACCACCTTGAGGATGGTCAGCCACTTCGGCACGCCCAGCGCGTACGCCGCCTCGCGCAGCTCGTTCGGCACGAGCTTGAGCATCTCCTCCGTGCTGCGGACCACCACGGGGATCATCAGCACGGCCAGGGCGACGGAGCCGGCGGCGCCCATGCGGACGCCTTCGCCGAAGAAGATGACGAACAGGGCGTAGGCGAACAGACCCGCGACGATCGACGGGATGCCCGTCATGACGTCGACGAAGAACGTGATCGCCCTGGCCAGACGGCCCGTGCCGTACTCGACGAGGTAGATCGCGGTCAGCAGGCCGATCGGCACCGAGATCACCGCGGCGAAGGCGGTCATCAGGACGGTGCCCACGATGGCGTGCAGGCCACCGCCTCCTGCGCCGACGACGTTGCGCATCGACTGGGCGAAGAAGTCGCCGTCGAAGCGACCGGAGCCGGCGGTGACGACCGTGATCAGCAGCGAGACGAGTGGGATGAGGGCGATGATGAACGCCGACCCGACCAGGGTCGTGACGACGCGGTCCTTCGCGCGGCGGATGCCCTCGACCTGCATGGCGACCACGAAGACCAGAGCCGCGTAGAGGACGGTGCCGAGGATGAGCGCGGGCACCCAGTTGAAGCCCTCGGTGACCCCGGCGGCCTGCAGCAGGGCGAAGACGACGCCCATGATGATCCAGCTGCCGATGAGGATGATGACGGGGGCGCCCTTGGGCAGGCGTCCGGTCGTCAGGGTGTTGACGGCCTGGCTCTCGCGACGCACGCCGCTCGTGGTGGGGGTGGTCGTGGCCATCAGTTCGCTCCCGAGAAGGCCTTGCGGCGGTTGATGACGAAGCGGGCGATCGAGTTGACGATCAGCGTGATGACGAACAGCACGAGGCCCGTCGCGATCAGGGTGTTGATGCCGATGTCGTGCGCCTCGGGGAACCTCAGCGCGATGTTCGCGGCGATGGTCGACGAGTTGGTGGACGTGAGGATCGCGGGGTTGATGACGAGCGCCGGCGACAGCACGAGGGCCACGGCCATCGTCTCGCCCAGGGCGCGCCCGAGACCGAGCATGGCGGCGGAGATGATGCCGGGGCGGCCGAACGGCAGGACGGCGATCTGGATCATCTCGAAGCGCGTGGCGCCGAGGGCCAGCGCGGCCTCTTCGTGCAGCACGGGCGTCTGGAGGAACACCTCGCGGCTGAGGGCCGTGATGATCGGCAGGATCATCACGGCGAGGACGATGGAGGCGGTGAGCAGCGTCCGTCCCGTGCCCGACACCGGGCCGGCGAAGATCGGGATCCACCCGAAGGTGTCGACCAGCCAGGTGTAGAACGGCTGGATCGCAGGGGCGAGGACGATGCTGCCCCAGAGGCCGAACACGACCGACGGCACGGCGGCCAGCAGGTCGATGATGTAGCCGAGACCCTGCGCGAGGCGGCGGGGCGCGTAGTGCGAGATGAAGAGCGCGATGCCGATGGCGACCGGCAATGCCATGAGCAGGGCGAGGGCAGCCGCGTAGACCGTTCCGAACGCGAGGGGGCCGACGTACTGGAAGAACGAGTCGGGGAACCCCGAGAGCGAGATGTCGTCGGCGTTCGCGGTGAGCGCCGGGATGCTCTGGACGACGAGGAACAGCGCGACCGCGGCGAGGATCGCGAGGATCAGCCCGCCGGCGACGATCGTGCTGCCCGCGAAGATCCGATCGGCGGGACGACGCCGGGGTTTTGGCGCCTGGGGCGGCGCCGAGGTCGTAGCGGGGGCGGTCATCGGACGGATCCTCCGGGTGATCGGTGTTCGAGTCGAGCGGGGCGATTCAGGCAGACGGCCCGGGAACGCACGCGGTGCGCCCCCGGGCCTGTCGTGTGGTGCGGGTCGTTACTTGATCAGCTCGATCGCGGCGGCGACCTGGGTCGAGAGCTCGCTCGAGATGGGAGCCGAGCCGGCGGCCTCGGCCGCGACCTGCTGGCCCTCGTCGCTCGTGACGTAGCTCAGGTACGACTTGACCAGCTCGCCCTGCGCGGCGTCCTCGTAGGACTCGCACGCGATCAGGTAGCTGACGAGGACGATCGGGTAGACGCCGGCGGCATCGGTGGTGCGGTCGATCTCGATGGCGATGTCGCCCTCGGTGCGGCCCTCCTCCTCGGGGGAGGCGTCGACGATGGCCGCGGCGGCCTCGGGTGAGTAGCCGACGAACTCGTCGCCGACCTTGACCTTGGCGACACCGAGGTCACCGGCGCGCGACGCGTCGGCGTAGCCGATGGTGCCGGTGCCGTTGGTGACCGCGTCGATGACACCCGAGGTGCCGGTGGCGCCCTCGCCGTCCTTCGTTGGCCAGACGCCGTCCGCCTCGGCCGTCCACACGTCGGGGGCGGTCTTGTTGAGGTAGTCGGTGAAGTTCTCGGTGGTGCCCGAGTCGTCGGCGCGGTGCACGGCCGTGATCGGCGTGCTCGGCAGGTCGACGCCGGGGTTGTCGGCGGCGATCTCGTCGGCGTCCCACGTGGTGATCGAGAGGTTGAAGATGCCGGCGATCGTGGCGGGCGACAGGTTCAGCTCGGTGATGCCGTCGAGGTTGAAGACGACCGCGATGGGCGAGACGTAGGCGGGCAGCTCGACGATGCCGGTGTCGGGCGTGCAACCGGCGAAGGTGCTCGACGAGATCTCGTCGGTGGTGAACGCACGGTCCGAGCCGGCGAAGGCGGCCGCACCGGAGATGAAGCTCTCGCGCCCGCCACCCGAACCCTGGGGGTCGTAGTTGACCGTGACGCCCTCGTTGGCCGTCTGGTAACCGGCGACCCAGGACTCCTGCGCAGCCTGCTGCGACGAGGCGCCGATGCCGGAGATCGTGCCGGAGAGGTCGGAGCCGCCCTCGGCGGAGCCGGACGAGCCGCCTTCGTTCGTGGCGCAGGAGGCGAGGAGCATGGTGCCGACTGCGGCGATGGCGACGAGGCTGCCGGTGCGCTTGAAATTCAAGTGTGATTCCTTCTCGGGTGGTGACGACTGTGTTCTGAGACCGGGTTCCGGCCCCTGCGAGACGCTACGTCGACGGGTTAACCACGGTCGCCCGTCTCGGTGAACGGCAGGTAAACGGGCGGGGAACATCGGAGCCGTCCGCGGCGGCGCTCCGACGCGTTTCGCGCGCCAGGGTGTTGGTGTGCAGATCGCGACGGATCTGGGGCGGAACGGGGTGTTTCGACGAAGATGAGCGGCGTGCCGCGGCCGTTCGGTCGGGTTCGGCACGGCTGCAGCCGTCCGCGCGGTCGCGATCTGCACGCGGGGCGCGGTCGCGATGTGCACAGGGGGCACGGTCGCGATCTGCACAGTCGGGCGCCGCGCGCGGGCAGGGGGGGCACCGGCGCGCGGGCCGAGCGGCGCGGCGTCAGGCGAGCGGGCCGTGCGTCTCGACGGCGACCAGCGAGGCGTCGGTGGTCGACACGTGCAGCACCGTGTACTCGCCCGGCGACAACGAGGAGGCGCGGCGCAGATCGAGCCGTTCGCCCCCCTTGGTCGCGAGCGCGATCTGACGGATCAGCTCGGGCAGCACGGGACCGTGGCTGCAGAGCACCGCACTGGTGCGCTTCTTGAGACGCTTCGCGACGACGCTCGCGACGTCGTCGGAACCGTTCTCGAACGAGTCCTGGCTGATGGCGTCGGTCTGCTTGACGCCGACGCGGGTGAGCGCCGAGAGGGGCTCGAGCGTGGCGAGGCAGCGGGCGGCCGTGCTGCTGACGATCCGCTGCGGTGACCAGGCGGCGATCCCGGGGGCGATCGACTTGGCCTGCCGACGACCGGCGGGGAGCAGCGGTCGTGTGGCGTCCGAGCCGCTCCAGTCGCCGGGGGCGGTCGTCTTGGCATGACGCAGGGCGACGAGGGCGAAGGTGCGGGCGTTCTTCGCCGCGACGCGGTCGGCGAATCGCGCGAGCACGTCGGCGTCGCGCTCGTAGGTCAGCTTGGCGCGGGCCTTGTCGATGCCGACCCACTCGATGGCGCCGACCTCGCTGTTGGGCGTGAACTCGCCGGCGGCGACGAAGGCCTCGTCGGTGACCTCGGCGGCCCAGTAGTGCACGATCTTGTCGCGGCCGCCGGGCATGACGTACTCGACGTGCCCGAGGGGGGCGCCGAGGGCGACCCGGTAGCCGGTCTCCTCCCTGATCTCGCGCACGGCCGCCTGAGGCGTCGACTCGCCGGGGTCGACCTTGCCCTTGGGCAGCGACACGTCGCCGTGATGATCGCGATGGATCAGCAGCACCCGGGCCTTGCCGTCGACGAAGCGGAAGAGCACGGCGCCCGCGGCGACGACGGTCGTCGAGGCGACGGTCACCGGCTGCTCCGCTTGCGCTGGTTGATCTGCTTCATCAGCGCGTTCTGCAGGTCGACCAGCGGGCGGCCCGACTCGTCGCGCGCGTGCCGCGTCCACGTGCCGTCGGCCTCGAGCCACCACGACGCGGTCTCGTCGCTCATGGCGCTCTCGAACAGCGACGCCACCTCGTCGAGGTGGTTCTGCTGGGTGAGGCGGACGAGCGCCTCGACACGGCGGTCGAGGTTGCGGTGCATCATGTCGGCGCTGCCGATGAACAGCTGCGGGTCGCCGTCGTTCGCGAACCAGAAGAGCCTGGAGTGCTCGAGGTAGCGGCCGAGGATGGACCGGACCCGGATGGTCTCGCTCAGACCGGGCTGCCCGGGCTTGATGGTGCAGATGCCGCGCACCCAGACGTCGACCGGCACCCCGGCCTGGCTGGCCTTGTAGAGCGCGTCGATGATCTGCTCGTCGACGATCGAGTTGATCTTGATCTTGATGCCCGACGGGCGACCGGCCTGGGCGTTCTCGATCTCGTTCTGGATCTGCTTCAGCAGACCGCGGCGGAGATAGCGCGGCGCGACCAGCAGGCGCTTGAACTTCTTCTCGATGGCGTAGCCGGAGAGCTCGTTGAACAGACGCGTGAGGTCTTTGCCGACCTGGTCGTCGGACGTGAAGAGGCCCATGTCTTCGTAGATGCGGCTCGTCTTCGGGTTGTAATTGCCCGTGCCGATGTGCGTGTAGTGCTTGAGCGTGCCCTTCTCCTGGCGGATGACCAGGGCGAGCTTGCAGTGCGTCTTCAAGCCGACGAGGCCGTAGACGACGTGCACGCCGGCCTTCTCGAGCTTGCGGGCCCAGGTGATGTTGTTCTGTTCGTCGAACCGGGCCTTGACCTCGACCAGCGCCAGCACCTGCTTGCCCGACTCGGCAGCGTCGATCAGGGCCTCGATGATGGGCGAGTCGCCGCTGGTGCGGTACAGCGTCTGCTTGATGGCCAGCACGTTGGGGTCGGCGGCCGCCTGCTCGAGGAACGCCTGGACGCTCGTCGCGAACGATTCGTACGGGTGGTGCACGAGGATGTCCTGGCGGGCGATGCTGGCGAACATGTCGGGCTTCATGTTCGGCTCGGTCGGCTGCAGCTGCACGGCCGTGGTGGGCAGGTGCTTCGGGTACTTGAGGTCGGGGCGCGACATCTTCGTGATCTCGAACAGCCCGGCGAGGTCGAGCGGCGCGGGCAGCTTGTAGACCTCTTGATCGGTCACGTCGAGCTCGCGCACGAGCAGCTCGAGCGTCACGGGATCCATGTCGTCGGTGATCTCGAGACGGATCGGGGGCCCGAAGCGACGACGCAGCAGCTCGCGCTCGAGGGCCTGGATGAGGTTCTCCGACTCGTCTTCGTCGACCTCGACGTCTTCGTTGCGGGTGACGCGGAACACATGGTGCTCGACGACCTCCATGCCCGGGAACAGGTCTTGCAGGTGGTTCGCGATGAGGTCTTCGAGGGGGATGAACCGCACGCGCCCGGATTCGTCGTCGGGGAGCTGGACGAAGCGCGGCAGCATCTGCGGCACCTTGAGGCGCGCGAACTCCTGTCGCATCGTCTTCGGGTTGCGGACCCGGATGGACAGGTTGAGCGACAGCCCGGAGATGTACGGGAACGGGTGCGCCGGGTCGACGGCGAGCGGCATCAGCACGGGGAAGATCTGCTCGGTGAAGATCTCGCGCATGCGCACGCGGTCGGCCTCTTCGAGGTCGGACCACTTCTCGACGTGGATGCCGGCCTCGTCGAGGTCGGGCTTGACGATGTCGAGGAACGCGCGCGCGTGCCGCTCTTGCAGCTCGTGCGCCTTGTTGCTGATGTCGGCCAGCACCTCGTTCGGACCGCGGCCGACGTTGGTCGGCACCGCCAGCCCGGTCGCGATGCGACGCTTCAGACCGGCCACGCGGACCATGAAGAACTCGTCGAGGTTGCTCGCGAAGATCGCCAGGAAGTTCGCCCGCTCGAGCAGGGGGGTGCTCGGGTCTTCGGCGAGCTCGAGCACCCGCTGGTTGAACGAGAGCCAGCTGAGCTCACGGTCGAGGTACCGCTCGGCGGGGAGGGTGCCGTCTTCGAAGCTGACGATCTCGTCGAAGTCGTCGAGGAAGTCGGGGGTGACGCCGGCGCCGTCGACTCGGGGTTCGCTGTCCATCGTCCTATCGTGCCACCGCCCGGGCCCCTCGCGACGCCGCTCAGGTAAACGGTGGATGACGAGGCCCGGAGGGCGCCCTGAGGAGGAGCGGTGCGGGTGTCAGAGAGCGCCTCCCCGCAGTCGCGCGACCGACCGCCAGGTGATCGTCCGCCAGAGCCATTCGACCGGCCCGTACGACAGGCGGGTCAGCCACAGGCGGCTCGCCACGGCCTGCACGACGAGCAGCCCGAGGGCCAGCAGTAGACCGGGGGTCGGGTCCGATCGCTCCGATGCGTCGACGCCCGGGACGAGCGCCACGAGGGACGCGATCACGATCGAGGCCGACAGGTAGTTCGTCAGGGCCATGCGCCCCAGCGCCTCGAAGGCGGCGGCGAGGACGCGTCGCACCGGTGTTCCCCAGAGCAGCGCGAACCCGGTGACGTACGCGACGGACAGGACCATGCCCACGGATTCCGCGACGAAGCCGTACGACAGCTCGGGGCCGAGGAGGAGCTGCAGGGCGGCGCCGGCCGCACCCATCAGGGCTGAGGCGACGAACACCCGGACGACGCGTGGCCCACCGCGCTCGAGGGCGGCCGGCAACCCGAACGACGCCGAGGCCGAGCCGAGCGCCAGCAGTCCCGGGACGGTGGCCATCCCTCCGCCGGCGGCGAAGCCGGCCGCCAGCAGCACGACCCCCGCCACGGCGACGACCACACGGGGGGCGAGGATCGCGAGGGGGAGGATCAGCAGCCCGCCGACGGCGTAGATCCGCAGGACGTCGCCGGGGAACACGAGCGCGTGCAGCAGGCCCATGCCGAACAGGGCCACGAGTCGAAGCAGCAGGGGTGGCCACGGCGACGAGCCCCGGCGCCGCGCCGACGACACGATCAGCTGCAGGCTGAGTCCGAAGAGGAAGCAGAAGATCGGGACGAAGCGCGACTCGACGAGCAGATCGAGGGCGGTGGCGCCGACGCTCGGTCGCCAGTCGCCGGCCTCGAGGCCGTAGCCGAGCGTCGTCAGCGAGCCCACGTTGGTCAGGAGGATGCCCGCGAGCGCGAAGCCCCGGATGGTGTCGACGAGCCGCCAGCGCGTCGACGACGATGGCGAGGGAGGCGCGGTGACGGAGCCGAGAGACGATCCAGTATGAGACATGCCACGATCCTGGCACCGCACCTCCTGAACGACGTCGTCCCACCGGATGACATCGCCGGGGCGGTGTCGTCCGATGGGACGAGGGTGTTCGGGCTTACTTCTCCTCCTGCTTCAGCGCGAGGCCGAGAGCGAAGAACGTCGGCGCCCAGTGGCCGATGAAGATGCCCCAGCGGTCGGACTGCGCCTTGTCGGACGAGTCCTTGCCCTGCGAGGCGAGCCAGGCGACGAGCGCGATGACGATGGAGGCGAAGCCGCCCCAGTAGGCGTGCTTGCTCTGGACTCCGAGGTCCGAGACGAATTTGACGGGGTTCATGGTGGTCTCCTGTGCTGCGGTCGAGGCGTGGTCTGTTCCGGTCGACCTCAATCCACACCCTGCCGCTGAGAGCGCCATGGCAGATCGTCGTCCCCCTGGGGAGTAGGCGCCAACGCACCCGTCAGCGGCCCGATCTGTACCCCGTTCTGTACCCCGAGCTGGGGCGACGGCCCCGTTGTCCGGGCTAGGCCCAGCCGCCGACGTACCCCTCGACGTCGGGCTCGTCGACGAGTCGCACCACGGAGGGGCTGCGGCGCTCGACGGTCTCGTGCAGCGCGTCCGAACCCCAGCGTCGACCTCTGATCGCCGCTCGCCGGGAGCTGACGGTGAGGAGGGTCGCGCCCTCGTCGTCGACGTAGACGATCGCCCCGGGCCCGCGTCCGTCCAGCTCGGCGACGGCCCGCCGCAGCTCGCCGTCGCGCACCCGCACCGGCGCGTCGGCGACCACCACGTCGACCCTGACCCGGTCGAGCCGACGGCCGTCGATCGCCAGCCCGGCGTCGTCGCCGACCACCGGCGCCCCGACGACCGACGCCTCGGGCACCTCCGCCAGGATCGAGTCCAGGCAGACGAACCGCGCCGCCTCGCCTCCCGTGAGGGGACCATGCAGGGCGACGTCGGCGTGCGGTCCGCGCAGCGCCCGGCCGCGGGACCCGGGGGCGGGCACGAGATCGGCGAGCAGCAGGGCCTCGGCGTTCTTCGCCCGTTGTCGATCGGCCAGGTCGCGGCCCGACCACTCCGGCCCGTCGTGCCAGGCCACGGCCGACGGCACGTGCGCCAGCACACCGCCCGCGAGCCAGGCGCGGTAGGCCCACTCCCAGTCCTCGCCGCCGTAGCGGGTGAACGTCTCGTCGTAGCCGCCGGTGTCGGCGAACAGGTCGGCCGAGCAGGCGGTGACCGCGCCGATCACGAAGCGGTACGAGCGGTCGTCGGCGTCGAGCAGATCTCGCGAGTCGGCGTACGCGCGGCGGAGCCAGGCCGGCTCGTCCAGTTCGAGGGCGGGGGCGACCTGCTCGACCCGTGCCTCCTCGGGGGCCCGATCGAGCGCTGCATGACGTCGGCGACCGGCCGCGACGACGTCCGAGGCGAGGGCGGGCAGGCGGGTCAGCTCGCGCACGTAGTCGGGCTCGGGCGCGGTGTCGGCGTCGAGGAAGCACAGCACGTCTCCGTCGGCGACCGAGGCGCCGAGGTTGCGGGCGGCGGCGAGGCGGAACCCGCGGTCCTCCTGCACGACGAGTCGCACCCCGTCGGGCACGCGCGGCGTCTCGGGCGACCCGTCGTCGACCACCACCACCTCGAGCCGCGAGGCCGGGTGGGTCTGCCGGGCGAGTGCGAGCAGCGTGCGGTCGAGCTGCGCCTGCTGCCGGTAGTGCGCCACGACGACGGTGACCGAGGGAGGCGCGGGTGGCGTCACCCCGTCGAGGAGGTCCCAGCGGTTCCCCGGCAGGGCGCGCCCCCGCCCGGGTCGGGGCGTCGGGCCGGTCACGGGGCGACCTCGCGCCACCACGCCAGGTGCGCCGCGGCGGTGTCGTCGAGGGTGGGGGCCAGAGAGGTGCCGGCCGGAAGCGCCGTCGACCGCGGGTCGCGGTGCGCGGCGAGCAGCGCGGCCGCCAGGGCGCCGTCGGACTCGGGGTCGTACAGGGCGATGCTGCCGGGCCGGAGGGCGTCCATCTCGCGGGTGTACCGGGTGTCGGCGACCACGGCCCGGCGACCCTGCTCGGCCCAGTCGAGCAGCGAGCGGGACGCCGACCAGTGGCGGTGCGCCACGAGGGGCACGACGGGTGCGTGGAAAGCGGCGGCGTAGGCCTCGTCTCCGAGTCGCCCCGTCACCTCGAAGCGGACGCCGACCGCCGTCGCGGCCGACGCCAGCGCCTCGACGTCGCGCTCGTGACCGGCCGACGGGCCGCCGAGGGCCACGACCGTCGCCGATGCCGCCTCGCCCCGGCGCACCAGGTCGCCGCAGGCCGCGATCGCGTCGTCGTGCCCCTTGCCCGGGTAGACGTAGCCGGCGATGACGACGCGCAGCTCGGACGGGTCGACCGCAGGAGGCGCGGATGCGGCATCCACGCCCGACCCTGCCGACCCTGCCGACCCTGCCGTCCCTGCCGTCCCCGCCGACCCCGCCGACCCCGCCGACCCTGCCGAGGCGAACGGCGCGCCGGGTCGCGTCCCGAGCGGGGCGACCAGCACGCGGGGGAGAGCGTCGTCGACGTGCTCGGCCAGCAGCGACCGCTCGTGCTCGCTGCTCACGACGACGCCGTGGGCGGCCCGCGCCATGCGACGGTACGCGGCGGCGCGCCGGTGCACCGCGGTCTCGCCGTCCGACGGCTGGGGGAGGTCGTGCAGGGTCACCGTCAGCGAGGTGAGGGCGGCCAGTCGTTCGACCCGCTCGGCCGCGTCTTCGAGACTCGACCCGAACAGCTTGTCGGTCACGTGCAGATGGACCCGGGCGGGGCGCTCGTCGGCGACGAGCGTCTCGGCGAGCTCGGCCGTCGCGACATCGCGACGCCGCACAGCCGGGTCGGCCTCGATCAGCGAAGCGGCGACGTCGGACGCGTAGGCCGTCACGCCGTGAGAGGGCGGGCCGACGACGATGCAGAGTGGGGTGGGCACGCGTCGGACGTTACACGCGGCAGCACCCCCGCCCGAGCGCCTGCCGAGGCCCCTGTGGAGAACGACGGACAGCACGCACCCGATCGGCCTCCCTGGGAGTACGTTCCACAGGTGGCCCGAGTCGTCGTCGACGCTCGGGCGCCGAGAAGCGGAGGAAGCATGACGCGCCCCTTGCGCGTCGTGGCCGTCCCCGCCTCGCACCCCTACGTGCGTCGGGTGACCGCCGACGACGCGATCACACTCCACGACGACCCGCGCCCCGACGGCGCCGGGCCGGGCGTCTGGTGGCCCCCGGTCGCGCTCGACGCGGCCTGGATCCGCGCCCACGCCGACGGGGCCGACCTGCTGCACATCCACTTCGGCACCGAGTCGTTCGACGTCGCCCACCTCGTGGACGCCGTCGACGCGGCCCACGCCGTCGGCTGGCCCGTCGTCCAGACAGTCCACGACCTCGACCACCCGCAGCTCGCCGACGCCGACCAGGGCCGCTACGTCGCCCAGCTCGACGCCCTCTTGCCCCGTGTCGACGCGGTTCTGACCCTGACCGAGGGCGCCGCGGCCGAGATCGCGCGCCGCTGGGGAGTCGAGGCCGTCGTCGTGCCGCACCCGCGCCTCCTCGGCTCCGACTTCACCGCCGACACCGCGCCCATCGGGTTCGCCGCCGACGGGCGGGTCGTCGGCCTGCACCTGAAGGACCTCCGGCCCGGCGTCGACGGACCGGGTGCCACGACGGCGCTCGTCGCGGCCCTCGACCTCCTCCGCGCCCGCGGGGACGCCGTCACGGGCGAGGTGCGCCTGCACCGCTCCGTCCGCGACTCCGCCGCCCGCGACGAGGTCCGACGCCTCTGCGCCGCCTCCGACGCGGTCGTCCTCGTCGAGCACGACCGCCTCGACGACACCGCGCTCGCCGCAGGGCTCGCCCGCCTCGACGCCTGCGTGCTGCCCTACCGGCACGGCACCCACTCGGGCTGGCTCGAGCTCTGCTGGGACCTCGGAGTGCCCGTCGTCGCACCCGACACGGGGCACTACGCCGACCAGCACGACGACCCCACCGTCGCCTCCGCCCGGTTCGCCGCCGACGGCTCGGCGCTCGCCGACGCCCTCGACGGGGTGCTCCGGGCGGGTGCCCGCCCCGGCACGACACATCGACGTGACATCATCACCGCACGATCGGCCGAACGCGACCGGGTCGACAGGGATGTCGTCCGCGCTCACCTGGCCGTCTACCGCGCCGCCCTGGCGCGTCCCCGAGCTCGGCCGGCACCGTCGGATCCCACGATCCAGCCCGCCCGACGACCCGCCCCGCCCGCCGAGAGGACCCCTGCGTGACACCGCCACGACCCTTGCGCATCGCCACCATCGCCCCACTCCGGTACCCCATCCGACAGCCGCACGCCGGCGGCGTCGAGTCGGCTCTGTGGAACGAGGTCGCGACCCTCCGCTCACGCGGTCACCATGTCGACCTCGTCGCCCCGCGCGGCTCGGACTTCATGACCGGCGGTCCGGCCGAGTACGTCATGCCCGCCGTCGCGTGGGCCGAGGGCGAGATCGCCGCCGACGACACCTACCCGGCTGGTTACCTCGACGACGCGCTGCCCCGTCTCGACGCGGCCCTCGACCGCATCCGCCGTCACGCCGACGACTACGACGTGGTCGTCAACCACTGCCTGCACGGTCTCCCGCACGAGCGTGCCGGATCGCTCGGAGTCCCCGTCGTCTCGACCCTGCACACGCCCGTCATCCCCGAGCTGCTCGCCGCCGACCGCGCGTCGGTGGGCGGTCGCAGCACGTTCCTGTCGGTCAGTCGCCACACGGCCGACGAGTGGTCGGCCGCGGGCGTCGACTCGGTCGTGCTGCCGAACGGCGTCGACGAGTCGCTCTGGCCCCTGGGGCCGGGAGGCGCGGGTCTCGTCTGGTTCGGACGTCTCGTCCCCGAGAAGGGCACCCATCTCGCGATCGAGGCCGCGCGCCTCCTCGACCTGCCTCTGACGATCGTCGGTCGCATCGGCGACCAGGCCTACTTCGACCACTTCGTCGCGCCCGCGCTCGGCGACCGGGTCGCTTACGTCGGGCCTCTCGGGCAGGCCGAGCTGGCGGACCTCGTCGGCCGGAGCGCCTGCTCGCTCACGACCCCGGTCTGGGCCGAGCCGTTCGGGCTCGTCGTGCCCGAGGCGCTCATGACGGGCACCCCCGTCGCCGCGCACGACGTGGGCGGGGTCACCGAGATCGCCCGCGGTTCCGTCGGGATCACCACCGTCACCCCGGGCGACCCGGCCGCATTGGCCGTCGCCGCGCGGGATCTCATCGAGGCGTCGCGCACGCCCGGAGGTCGCGACGACATCCGCGCCAGCACCATCGCGCGCTTCTCGCTCGGAGCGAGGGTCGACCGCCTCGAGGAGGTGCTGCGCGCGACGGTGCGCCGCGAGGGTCTACGCCGCGAGGGTCTCGACCACGACGCTCTCGAGGTCGACACGTCGGACGCGTCTGACGCGTCGCACGCCGAGCGGCCCGAGGAGGCCGCGTGACCCGACCCGTCGTCGGCTGGTACCTGCACCACCACGGGGGAGGGCACGTCGCACGGTTCCGGGCCGTCCGCCCGCAGGTCGACGCCGACGTCGTCGTGTTCAGCTCGCGCCCCGCGCCCGACGACCTGCCCGCGGACACCCGCTGGACGACCCTGCCGCACGACGCCGGGGTCGAGATCGACGATGCCGGGCGCGAGCTCGACCCCGCCGGGGCGGACCCGACGGCGGACGGCGTTCTGCACTGGGCGCCGCTCGGTCATCGGGGTCATCGCGACCGGCTCGCGGCGATCGCCGAGACCGTCGCCCGCGAGCGGATCGACGCGATGGTCGTCGACGTCTCGGTCGAGGTCGGACTGCTCGCGCGCCTCCTCGGCGTCCAGGTCGTGCTGTTCACCCAGCCCGGTGATCGCGACGACGAGCCGCACGCCCTGATCGAACGCCTCGCCGCCGCGATCGTCGCCCCCTGGCCGCGCGAGCTCATGGAGCCGGCGCATCTCGCCGCCCATCGCGACCTCGTCGCCTACACCGGCGGCATCAGCCGGCACGACGGCCGCGCGGCACCTCGTGAGCCTGCGGCCGAACCCGACGGCACCCGTGTGCTCGTCCTCGCCGGAGGCGGCGGACACGACGTCACCGCCGACGACATCGAGGAGGCGCGCGCGGCCACCCCGGGAACGCACTGGACGGTGCTCGGGGTCGACGGCGTCGACGGGCAGCCGTCCGTCGTGGTGGACGACCCGTGGCCGGCCCTGAACCGGGCCGACGTGGTCGTCACCTGGGCGGGGCAGAACGCCGTCGCCGACATCGCCGCCGCAGGTGCCCGTGCGATCGTCGTGCCGCAGACGAGGCCCTTCGGCGAGCAGATCGCGACCGCGACCGCACTCGACCGCGCGGGGCTCGCCGTCGTCGAGCCGGTCTGGCCGACGGCCGAGCGGTGGCCCGAGGTCATCGCGCGCGCTCTCGAGCTCGAGCCCGACTGGGCGCGGTGGGGCACGGCCGGAGCCGCCCGCCGGGCCGCCGACGTCATCGAGCGCGTCGCCGGTTCGGAGCAGCAGCCCGGTCGGCACGTCGCCGTCGTCACCCTCTGCTCGGTCGCCCGGCTCGACCACCTGCGGCATCAGCTCGCGGCCGTCGTGCGCGATGCCGCGTCGCCCGAGCCCGGACCCGAGCCCGCTGGTGCGTCGGCACCGTCACGGTCGACGGCTCCGCGGGTGTCCACCGTCGTGGTCTGGCTCGACGACGAGCCCGCCCCGAGCGATCTGGGCGTCGACCTCGTGGTGCACATGCCGCCGGCCGCCGAGGGCTTCCGGCTCGCCGCCGCACGCAACGCCGGGGCCGACGCCGCCGTGGGGCTCGGCGCCGACCTCGTGGTGTTCCTCGACGCCGACTGCGTGCCCTCGCCCTCGCTGGTCTCCCGCTACGTCGACGCCGCCCGCGCCGAACCCGATGCGGTGCTCTGCGGTCCCGTCACCTACCTCGCGCCCGGTGTCGACGTCGACGACCCGGCCGTGCTCGCCGAGCTGACCGCTCCGCACGCGGCTCGACCCGCGCCTCCTGCGGGGCTGCTGGCCCGGGCCGGCGACGGCGAGTACGCCCTGTTCTGGTCGCTCTCGTTCGCGCTCACGGCACGGGCCTGGCGGTCCGGTCCGCGCTTCGACGAGCGCTACGTCGGCTACGGCGGCGAGGACACCGACTTCGCCTTCGCGTTCCGCCGGGCGGGTCGGCCGCTCGTCTGGGTCGGCGGGGCCGACGCGTACCACCAGCACCACCCGACCTCGTCGCCCCCGTGGCAGCACCTCGACGACGTGCTCCGCAACGGGCGGCTCTTCGCCGAGCAGTGGGGGGAGTGGCCGATGACGGGCTGGCTCGAGGCCTTCGCCCGCGGAGGAGCGGTGCGACGCGTCGCCGACGGCTGGGAGCGCGTACCCGAGTGGGACGGCTCGACCCGGCCCGGCGCGTGAGTCCGCTCAGCGCATGAGCGTGCAGCGTTTGAGTCCGCTCGGCGCGTGAGCGTGCAGCGCGTGAAGCGCGCTCAGCGCGTGAGTGTGTACTGCACGTCGACCGCGTGGTCGGTGAATCCGCGCGCCGCGTACAGGCGGAGCGCCGCCGTGTTGTCACCCTCGACGTAGAGCGCCGCCGTGCCGATGCCCTTCTCGGCGAGGCGGGCCATCCCGGCGTCGACCACCGCGCCTCCCAGGCCTTCGCCTTGATGGTCGGGGGAGACCCCGACCGCGTAGAACTCGCCCGGCTGACCGGTCTCGACCTTGAGCCAGCAGAACGCGATCAGCTCGTCGCCGCGCCAGAGCAGCACGAAGTCGTCGGCGTCGAACCATGAGTCGGCGCGGCGCGCGTCGAGATCGCCCTGATCGAGCGAGCCCTGCTCGGGGTGATCGGCGAACGCGCGGGCGTTGAGGTCGAGCCAGGCCGTGTCGTCGACGCCGGGGCGGAAGGCCGCGACGCGGTCGCCGTCCGACAGACGGGGTGCGCGCGAGGTCACCGGGGCCCGCTGCTGCAGCAGTCGGCGTGTCTCGACGGCGCCGAAGCGGGAGCCGAGCGCCCGAGCGCCGGGCAGATCGCCGTGCGCCCAGAATGCGATCGGGCCGGTCGTCTCGTCGAGCACCGTCTGCACGAGCCGCGCACCGAGACCACGGCGGCGGTGCTCGGGGTGCACCGCCAGCTCGGCCTCGCCCTCACGGACGATCGCCGCCGCCTGGCCGTCGCCCAGCACCCGGGCCTCGCCCGAGCGCAGCTCGACCAGCGACTGGTCGTTGAACGGGGGGCTCCCGTCGGCTGTCGCGGCCGCGGACGCCAGGGCCAGCACATCGGCGACCCGGCCCGCACCGCCCGTGCCGCCCGCACCGCTTCCGTCGAAGGCAGCCGAGGAGGCGCGGGTCGACCCGCCGGGATCGCTCACGGTCAGGCCCCCGGCGCGACGTTGTCGTCGTCGTACACGTTGAACCGGTAGCCGACGTTGCGCACGGTGCCGATCAGCGACTCGAGGTCGCCGAGCTTGGCGCGGAGACGGCGGACGTGCACGTCGACCGTGCGGGTGCCGCCGAAGTAGTCGTAGCCCCAGACCTCGCTGAGCAGCTGCTCGCGCGTGAAGACCCGGGAGGGGTGCGTCGCGAAGAACCGGAGCAGCTCGAACTCCTTGAAGGTGAGGTCGAGGGGGCGGCCGTGCACCTTCGCCGAGTAGCTCGCCTCGTCGATGACGACACCCGACGCGTGGATCTTCGACCCGGTCTGCGACTGGGCGAGACGCCCCGTGACGAGTCGGATGCGGGCGTCGACCTCGGCGGGGCCGGCGCCCTCGAGGATGACGTCGTCGACGCCCCACTCGGCGTTGACCGCGGTGAGCCCGCCCTCGGTGAGCACGAGCACGATCGGCACGGTGACGCCCGTCGTGCGGAGGATCTTGCAGAGCGACTTGGCGCTCGCGAGATCGGCCCGCGCGTCGACGAAGATCAGATCGCTCGACGGCGCGTTCACCAGTTGCGCGGGTTCGGCGGGGATCTGGCGGGTACGGTGACTGAGGAGTGCGAGCGCGGGGAGGACGTCGGGCCCGCCTGCCGAGGTCAGTACCAAGAGCTGCGCCACACGACCTCCAGTGAATGTACTGTCGAGCAGTCTAAAACATGAGCCCGGCCCATCCCGACCACCCGATGCTAGGGCAGGTCTCGAACGGAGAACGACGAAGTGGCAGATCCCCTGACCCCCAGCGCGGTCGACACGGCGCGGCTCAAGCCGCTGACGATCATCCCCGTGTGGCTCGCCGCCGTCGTCGCGGCCGTGCTCATCGTCGTCGTCGCCCCGCGCGACGAGGCGTTCACCTGGCTCTCCCTCTCGCTCGGCGGTCTGATCGTCCTGACGTTCGTGCTGCAGCTCGCGGCGAGTCAGAAGGACGGCCTCGTGTCGCGCACGATGCTGGCCCTCTGCGGCAGCCTCGTCGTGCTCGCCGTCGCGACCCTGGTGGTGGCCGTCACCGGCTGACCCGCCGCGGCCGCTCCGGGCGGCGCGCCTGCCGATGCCCCGAGGGTCTGCTGAGGCCCTCCCGATGTCGGTGGTCGGCGGGTAGGGTTGCCCGCATGGATTCCTTGCTCGCTCTCGAGTTGTTCTTCGTCGGCCTCCTCGCCCTGGCGTCCCTCGGCATCGGGTTCGTGTCGGTCGTCGTGCTGGTCAAGCTCTTCAAGGGTCAGCGCTGACCTTGATCGACATCCCCACCGACCTGCCGTCGGAGCTCGTCCCCCTGTCGTGGTTGATCGGCGTATGGGAGGGCACCGGCGTCGTCGACTACAAGATCGGCGAAGGCGACCCCGACCTGCCCGCCGACGGCTCCGAGCCCGCCGAGCGGCGCGTCCACGAGTTCGGTCAGCGCATCAGCTTCAGCCACGACGGCCTGCCGTTCCTCAACTACAGCTCGTTCACCTGGCTGCTCGACGACGAGCGCACGCCGTTGACGACCGAGACGGGCTACTGGCGGCTCGAGCGGCCGGCCGAGGTGGGCGACCGCGGTCCGGGCATGCTGCCCGGCGTCGGCGTCCAGCCGTACAACTCGGCGCGTGCCGTCGAGATCCTCCGCACCCCCGACGACGGCTTCGGTCTCGAGGTGCAGATCGTGCACCCCACCGGGGTCAACGAGCTCTACCTGGGTCGGGTCAAGGGCCCGCGCATCGATCTCGCGACCGACGCCGTGCTGCGCTCGAGCAACGCCAAAGAGCACTCGGCGTCGACCCGCATGTACGGGCTCGTCGAGAACGACCTCCTCTGGGCATGGGACATCGCGGCCCTCGGCCAGGAGCTCCGCACGCACGCGTCCGGCAGGCTGTCGCGCGTTGACTGACACCTCCGCGGGCGGCGCGACCGACGCGACCACCGCCTCCTCGACCGGCTCCGCCTACCGCTCGCCGTTCGCGGCGCGCGACGGCTTCGTCGACGACGGCACCGGGGTCGCCGCCCACTACGGCGAGCTGATCCGTGAGCAGCGTCTGCTCTCGCAGGGCACGGCGGTCGTCGACCTCTCGAACCGCGGCGTGCTCACCGTGAGCGGCCCCGACCGGCTCAGCTGGCTCAACTCGCTGACCAGTCAGAGCGTCGGGCGTCTGGCGCCCGGTGAATCGACCGAGACCCTGCTGCTCGACGCTAACGGGCGACTCGAGCACGCGGTGCGCCTCGTCGACGACGGCGAGACCGCGTGGCTGCTCGTCGACGGTGACGAGACCGAGCCGCTCCGGGCCTGGCTCGATCGGATGCGCTTCATGCTCCGGGTCGAGGTCGTCGACCGGTCGTCCGACATGGCCACGGTGGGGTCGATGCACGACCTCTCCGCCGACGCTCGGGTGCCCGTGCTCACCTCGAACGACGTCGCCATCGCCTGGGTCGACCCCTGGCACGAGGTCGCCGCCGGCGGTCACAGCTACGCCGACTCCGAGAGCCACCCCGGCAGGCAGTGGTCGTATCGCGAGACGCTCGTGTCCCGAGACGACCTCGCCGCGCTGGCCGCGTCTCCCGCCGCCGACCTGCCCGCCGCCGGCACGCTCGCCCTCGAGGCGCTGCGGATCGAGGCCTGGCGCCCGTGTCTCACGACCGAGGTCGACGAGCGCAGCATCCCGCACGAGCTCGACTGGATGCGCAGCGCCGTGCACCTGGCGAAGGGCTGCTACCGCGGCCAGGAGACCGTCGCCAAGGTGCACAACATCGGGCACCCGCCGCGGCGCCTGGTGATGCTGCACCTCGACGGCAGCGACGGCGTGCTGCCCGAGCACGGCGCCGCCGTCGTGCTCGCATCGCCCCCGACCGGCGCGTTCGGTCAGACCGCCGCCGACGCCGACCCCGGTGCCGACCCCGACGCGCAGCCCCGCTCGCCCAGCGTCGTCGGTCACGTGACCAGCGTCGCGCTGCACCACGAGCTCGGCCCCGTCGCGCTGGCGCTCGTGAAGCGCACCACCCCCGAGACGGCGGCACTCGCCGTCGTCGCCGACGACATCGTGGTCGCCGCCTCGCAGGAGGTCATCGTGCCCTCGTCCGCCGGCGCCGCAGCGGGGGTACCCCGCCTGCCCCGTCTCGGCGCCGTCCGCCGCTGACCCGGCGGTGAGCGGGTCCGAGGGCGCGAGCGCCTCGTCGACGCGACGGGTGCGGTCGATGCTGACCCGCGCCTCCGGCGGGTTCGATCCGAAGGTGGCCACCGCGCGCACGATCGCGTCGGGCCCGGCGGTCGTGCAGATCGTCGTGGCGGTCTCGCTCTCGTACGCGATCACGCACTACCTGCTGGGGCACGCGATCCCGCTGCTGGCCGTGACGATCACCATCTCGTCGCTCGGCCTCGCCCGCGACGCCCGACCGCGACGGGTGCTCGAGAACGCCGTCGGGGTGCTGATCGGCATCGCCCTCAGCGAGGTGCTGCTGATGATCGTCGGCAAGGGGCTCTGGCAGATCGCCCTGGTGCTGTCCGTCGCCCTCCTGGTGGGGCGCTTCTTCTCGTCGAGCAGCGCGTTCGCGGCCGCCGCGGCGACCCAGTCGATGCTCGTGATGCTGCTGCCCGACCCCGACGGCGGGCCGTTCGTCCGCAGCATCGACGGCGCGATCGGCGGAATCGTGGCGCTGCTGATCACGGCGGTGATCCCGCGTGATCCGATCGGTCTGGCCCGTGCCGACGCCGAGCAGCTCTTCGCCGAGGTCGAGCAGGCGTTCGCCTCGCTGGTCGCGGCGGTGCGCACCGACGACGTCCGTCGGGCCGACGACGCCCTCCGCCGCCTGCGCTCGACGCAGCCGCTGCTCGACGATTGGTCGTCGACCCTCGAGTCGGCGCAGTCGATCGCGCGGCTGTCGCCGTTCCTGCGCTCGCGACTGCCTCACCTCCGGCAGCAGGCCGTCGTGCGCCGCTGCGTCGACCTCGCCGTGCGCAACCTCCGGGTGATCGCTCGTCGGCTCGACACCTCCGTCGGCGACGGGGTCGATCGCCGTGCGGTCGGCGATCTGCTCGAGAGCACCGCGCGGGCCGTGGGTGTGCTCGGCGAGTCCCTCCGCGACGTCGAGAGGCGACCCGTCGCACGCGAGGCGCTGACCGCTGTGGCCCGCCGACTCGACCCGGCCGTGGTGGTGCCGGGTGCGCCCGTGACCGAGGCGATGATCGTGCTGATGATGCGCCCGCTGCTGGTCGACCTGCTCATGGCGACGGGGCTCGACCACGACGAGGCCCGCGCCCTGCTCGCCCGCGTCTGACCGGTCGCCCGGCCGGCATCGCGACTCAGGCCCGGGGTGCGCCCGCGTCTGACCGGGCGCCCGGCCGGCCTCGCGACTCAGGCCCGGGGTGCGACCGCCTGCCACGGCAGCGACAGCTCGCCGAGCCGCCAGCGCGAGCGACCGTGCCGAACCGGCCACCCGCCGTCGCGCAGCCCCTGCACCGTCGCCAGCCAGCGCTGCACCGGGCCGTACACCGACAGCGGCGCCGCGACGGCCCACTGGCGATCGAGGTCGACGAGCAGGTCGTGCACGCGCTCGCCCGCGACGTTGCGGTGGATGAGCGCCTTGGGCAGCCGCTCGGCCACGATCGACGGCACGTCGAGCTCGGCCAGCCGCAGCGACACGGTGAACGCTTGCGGCCCTTCGGGCGTCACGTCCACCCAGCTCGCCACGCGTCCGATCTCGTTGCAAGTTCCCTCCACGAGCACGCCGCCGGGCTGCAGCCGCGCGGTCATCAGCGCCCAGGAGTCGGCCACCTGCGACTCGTCGTACTGCCGCAGCACGTTGAACGCCCTGATCACGGCGGGTCGGCGGTCACCGTCGAGCGGCACCTCGAAACCGCCCCGGCGGAAGCTCACGCCCGGTCGCGCCGACAGGTTCGCGAGTCTGACCCGCTCGGGATCGATCTCGATGCCCACCACCTCGACGTCGGGGCGGACCCGCAGGAGGCGCTGGTGCAGTTCGAGAGGGGTCGTCGCGCTCGCCCCGTACCCCAGGTCGACCACCAACGGGTCGTCCGCCCGGCGGAACGACGGGTGCGCGGCGATCCACCGGTCGACGCGGCGGAGCCGGTTGGTGCCGGTCGTGCCGCGGGTGATCGAACCGATGGGCATGCGCCGAGTCTGCCAGCATGTCGTCGCGATACGCTTGTCGCATGACTTCGACCCTCATCCTCCTGCGTCACGGCAACAGCGAATGGAACGCGAAGAACCTCTTCACGGGATGGGTCGACGTGCGACTCACCGAGCAGGGTCGCGCCGAGGCCAAGCGGGCCGGCGAGCTGCTGCGCGACAACGACCTGCTGCCCGACATCCTCTACACGTCGCGGCTTACCCGTGCCATCCAGACCGCCGACATCGCGCTCGAAGAGGCCGACCGGTTGTGGATCGACGTGAAGCGCTCGTGGCGGCTCAACGAGCGCCACTACGGCGCCCTGCAGGGCAAAGACAAGGCTCAGACGCTCGAGCAGTACGGCCCCGAGCAGTTCCAGACCTGGCGTCGCTCGTTCGACGTGCCGCCGCCCCCGCTCGACGACGACAGCGAGTTCTCTCAGGCCCACGACAAGCGCTACGCCGAGCTCGGCATCGACGCCCCGCGCACCGAGTCGCTGGCCCTCGTCATCGAGCGGATGCTGCCCTACTGGCACAGCGACATCACCGAGAGCCTCGCCGCCGGCGACGTCACGCTGGTGGTGGCCCACGGCAACTCGCTGCGCGCCCTGGTCAAGCACCTCGACGGCATCGGCGACGACGAGATCTCCGAGCTGAACATCCCCACCGGCATCCCGCTGGTCTACGAGCTCGACGACGACTTCGCGCCGACCGGCCCCGGCCGGTACCTCGACCCCGAGGCCGCCGCCGCGGGTGCCGCCGCGGTCGCGAACCAGGGCAAGAAGTAGCTCGAACCGCTCTGCTGCCGCCCTCAGACGGGTGTGGGGCGGGTTCGCGTCATCCGGGGCGGGTCAGCGCTGGCCCGCCGCGGAGGACACCGACCCGCCGCACCCGACCCGGCCGCACGCGAGCCCGCCGCACGCGAGCCCGCCGCACGCGAGTCCGCCGGCAGGCGAGCCCGCCGCACCGGGCGCCCGGCTAGACGAACTGCTCGCTGATCTCCAGCACCAGCGCGTCGATGTCGACCGGGGTGCTCGTGTCGACGCGGATCACCGGCCACGCCCCCAGGGGCTCGGCGGCGGCCGCCCACTCGCCCCACGCCGCGCGGGTCGACTCGACCGTCCCGTGGGCCGGGTGCCGCCCGCCCGCCGCGATCCGGTCGACGCTGCGCTGCAGCGCCACCTCGGGGTCGACGTCGCACCAGACCTCGACGGTGCGGGGCGACCCGGCGCGGGCCACGCCCGACCGTGCGCCCTCGAGCTCGGTCGGACGATGCCAGAACGCGTCGACGACCACGCCCGCCTCGACCTCGGCCGCCATCGACCACACGGTCTCGTGGGCGATCCGGTCGATCGCCTCGGGGGCGACCATCGGCCCGGCCAGGTCGACCAGCGCCTCCTCGACGGGGTCGTGGGCGAGCAGCGGGCAGCCCAGCACACCCGCGAGCGTGGCCGAGAGGGTGGTCTTGCCCGAGCCGGGCAGACCGTTGACGAGGATCGCGACTGAAGCCATCCCGCCATCCTCTCGCAGTTCTGCGAGGGCGGACGCGAAGGAGGCGCGGTGTCCGTCGGGCGGACACCGCGCCTCCTCGGCGATGCGGGTTCTCAGACCTCGGATGCGACCCAGTCGCCGGTCGCCAGGTACTGGACCTTCTTGGCGATGGAGACCGCGTGGTCGGCGAAGCGCTCGTGGTAGCGCGAGGCGAGGGTGGAGTCGACCGTGTCGACGGCCGCGCCCTTCCAGGTCTCGCCGAGCACCTTGTCGAAGACGCTGAGGTGCAGCTCGTCGATGCGGTCGTCGTCGTTGCGGATCTCCTCGGCGAGGCGCACGTCCTCGGTCGTCAGCAGCTCGGTGAGCTTGTTCGCGATCGCGACGTCGAGCTCGCCGAGCTCTTTGAACGTCGGGCGCAGCGACTTCGGCACGACCTTCTCGGGGAACCGGTAGCGCGCCAGCTGGGCGATGTGCTCGGCCATGTCGCCCATGCGCTCGAGCGAGGCGCTGATGCGCAGCGCGCTCACGACGATGCGCAGGTCGCGGGCGACCGGGTTCTGGCGGGCCAGGATGTCGATGGCCAGCTCGTCGAGGGCGATGGCGCGCTCGTCGATGGCGTCGTCGTCGGCGATGACCTGTTCGGCCAGCGACACGTTCGACTCGTTGAAGGCCGTCGTGGCGTTCTTGATCGAGATGGCGACGAGGCCTGAGATCTCGACCAGGCGCTCCTGGACCTCTTGCAGCTCCTGCTGGAATACCTCGCGCATGTCGTAGTCGACCCTCTCGTAGCTCGCGGGGGCGTGGACGCCCGGCAGCGGGGGCGATGTCGCCCGCACAGTCCAGTCCAGCCTCATGGGTGAAGGTTAACGACCGGTGCCGGTGGCCTGAACACTCACCAAAGTACAGGCCGTCGCAGCCCCTCCCGTTCATCATGCCCCGCGCGGGTCACTATCGTGATGGCATGGACTCAGCCTGGTTGGTTCCGCTGTCGCTGGCCTTCGGGGCCGTGGCCGGTGCCGCGATCGTCATCGTCGTGGTGGCGGCGCACGCCAGGTCCGTCAAGGTGGCACGGCTCGTCGAGGTGTCGCTGCCCGACGGCATCGACGCCGTGCTCGACGCGCTCGAGTCGGCGGGCGTCGTCGTCGACCCGTCGGGCAACGTGCTCAAGGCGTCGCCGCGGGCCCTGCAGCTCGGTCTGGTCTCGGCGCAGCAGCACCTCGTGCACGCCGAGATCGAAGACCTCGTGGCCCTCGCCCGGCGCGAAGGCGAACCGCAGGCCGACGAGCTCACCCTCGCGCGCCTCCCGGGCAGCGAGGCGACGTTCGTGCTGGGCGTGCGCGTGGCGCCGCTCGGCGGTCGGTACGTGCTCGTGCTCGCCGAAGACCGCAGCGAGGGGCGTCGTCTCGACGACATGCGGCGCGACTTCGTCGCCAACATCAGTCACGAGCTGAAGACCCCGATCGGCGCGGTCGGGCTGCTGGCCGAGGCTCTCGAGTCGGCCTCGTCCGACCCCGAGCAGGTGCGGCACTTCGCGAAGAGCCTGACCCGCGAGGCCGGTCGCCTGGGGCGCCTCACACAGGACATCATCGAGCTCTCGAGGCTGCAGGCGACCGACGCCCTCGAATCGAGCGAGCCCATCGACGTGCGCGTCGTCGTCGACACCGCCGTCGACCGCAACCGCGTCGTCGCCGACGCCCGCGGCATCTCGCTGGTCGTGCGCGGCGGCCGGCATGCGACGGTGCTCGGCGACGAGCAGATGCTCGTGACGGCCGTCGACAACCTGATCGCCAACGCCATCAACTACTCGCCCGACGGCTCGCGGGTCGGCATCGGCGCCACCGTCGACGACTCGGGCACCGTCGAGGTGGCCGTGACCGACCAGGGCTACGGGATCCCCGACGACGAGCTCGACCGCGTCTTCGAGCGCTTCTACCGCGTCGACCCGGCGCGGTCGCGGCGGACGGGCGGCACCGGGCTCGGGCTCGCCATCGTGAAGCACGTGATCCAGAATCACGGGGGCGACGTGCGCGTCTGGTCGCAGGTCGGCAAGGGCAGCACCTTCACCCTCCGTCTGCCCGAGGCGCGCACGCAGCCGGAGACCCGATCGACCCCCCTGCCGGTCACCACCCGACAAGACCGCACCGCCCGACACGACGGCGCCCGAACAGACGGCGCCCGCCGTGAGGGCACCACCCGACAAGACATCGAGGCACGATGACGACCCACATCCTGATCGTCGAAGACGAGGAGTCGCTCAGCGAACCGCTGGCGTTCATCCTCGAGCGCGAGGGCTACCGCACGACGGTCGCCGAAGACGGCCCCGCGGCGATCGCCGCGTTCGAGAAGGGCGGCGCCGATCTGGTGCTGCTCGACCTCATGCTCCCCGGCATCCCCGGCACCGAGGTCTGCCGGGTCATCCGCACCAGGTCGCAGGTGCCGATCGTCATGCTGACCGCGAAAGACAGCGAGGTCGACATCGTCGTCGGGCTCGAGCTCGGCGCCGACGACTACGTCACGAAGCCGTACTCGACGCGCGAGCTGCTGGCACGCATCCGGGCTGTGCTGCGCCGCCGCGTCGACACCGACGACCTCTCCGACTCGATGCTCGAGGCCGGCGACATCCGGATGGACGTCGAGCGTCACGTCGTCACCGTGCGCGGCACCGACATCGCCATGCCCCTGAAGGAGTTCGAGCTGCTCGAGCTGCTGATGCGCAACGCCGGCCGGGTGCTCACCCGCGGTCAGCTGATCGACCGCGTCTGGGGCGCCGACTACTTCGGCGACACCAAGACGCTCGACGTGCACATCAAGCGCATCCGCTCGAAGATCGAGGCCGTGCCGTCCGAGCCGAAGGCCCTGGTGACCGTGCGCGGACTCGGGTATCGCATCGAGGCCTGACCCGCGCCTCCTGCCCGGGGCCCTCGCCCTCTCGTTCCCCGACCGGAGCCGAGGAGGCGCGGGTCGGGGCGGACGACATCCCGACCGGAGCCGAGGAGGCGCGGGTCGGGGCGGACGACGAGAGGCCCGGCCCCGCAGACTGCGGGCCGGGCCTCTCGTGGTGCGTGCGGTGCCTACGGAGCGGTGGTGGCGCTCGGCGTGGCGCCCTCTTGGGTCGTGCCCTCGTTCGTCTGGCGGTCATTGCCCTCGGGGTTGGCGCTGGACTCGGGGAGCGGCGTCGAGTCGGTGCCCGGCTCGGCGCTCGTGGCGGGGGAGGGGAGCAGCGTCGCGTACTCGGGCAGATCGCCGTTGAGCACGGGCACCTGGAGGGTCTTGCCGGTCTCGGTGCCGTACTGGATGTAGACGGGGAGCAGCGAGCCGACCGTGAGGTCGAGGTCGGACATGAGCAGCTGCTCGTCGCCCTCGGTCGTGCCGCGGCTGACCTGCGAGTCGCCCTCGACCGTGACGGTCTCGGTCTGGCGACCGGCCTCGGTCTCGTACTGGAACGAGACGTCGACGCTGTCGTCGCCCGTGTTGAGCACGACCATGCTGAGGCTGGCCTCGGTGCCATCTTCGGTCAGCGCGATCGCGTTGCGCACGGCGACGTCGCCGATGTTCAGGCTCGTGCCGTCGCTGGCGTCGTACTGCTTGAGGGTCGCCTGGGGGCTGATGAAGTTGCACCCGGCGGCGACGAGCACGACGCCAACCCCGACGGCGGTGGCCGCCACGGTGCGACGGGCGAGCGCCGATCGAAGTTCCAGCACAGATCCGTCTCGCACGGGTGTCCTCCAGGATCCAGTCAAAGCAAAAGGTCTCTACAGCCTAGCCACCGCGGGGCAGGCCGGAGGGTAAGGGAGCCCTTACCGGTAGGCCCCCATGTTAGCCTGTGAGCCGCAGGATGGAGCCAGATTGATGCAGTTCGAGCCCGGCGTGACCGAGGTCGACGATCTGCTCGTCGACGTCGCCCGCGCAGTCGTCGTCGTCGCCGCCGGCAGCGGCACCCGTCTCGCCCAGGGGGCGCCCAAGGCCTTCGTCGCGGTCGCCGGCCGCAGCATCCTCGAGCGGTCGCTCGAGTCGATCTTCGCGTCGGCCGACCCCGTGCAGGTGGTCGTCGTGGTGCCGGCTGCGCTCGTCGACGAGTCGCGCGCCCTGGTCGACTCCGTCGCCGGGCCGGCGTCGGGCTACGCGTCGGTCGTCTCCGGCGGCGCGAGCCGTCAGGCCTCGGTCGCGGCCGGCCTCGCCCGCGTCGCCCCCTCCGTCGCGACCGTGCTCGTGCACGACTGCGCCCGACCGTTCACCCCGACGGCGCAGTTCGACCTCGTCGCCTCGACGGTCGAGCGGACCGGTCACGGGGTCGTGCCGGGGCTGCCCGTCAGCGACACCATCAAGCGCGTCGGGTCCGCCGGCGAGGTCGTCGAGACCGTCGACCGCTCCGAGCTGGTCGCCATGCAGACGCCGCAGGGGTTCCCCCGGGCCGAGCTCGACGCGGCCTACGCCACGGCGGGCGCCGAGCACACCGACGACGCAGCGCTCTTCGCCGCGCACGGGCACCGGGTCGTCGTCGTCGAGGGCGACCCCGTGGCCTTCAAGATCACCACCCCGTGGGATCTCCGCCGGGCCGAGACGATCGCCCGCGAGCGCGCCGCAGCCGCGCCCGCCCCCGCCGCCGCCTCTGCCGCCGCCGAGCGCGGTTCGAACCCCGCCGCCGAGCGCGGTTCGCGCTCCGACGACGACGCGCACCGGCTGCGCACGGGTCTGGGCGTCGACGTCCACGCCTTCGACGACCGCCAGCCGCTGCACCTCGGTCTGCTGCACTTCGAGGGCGAGGCGGGTCTCGCCGGGCACAGCGACGGCGACGCCGTCGCGCACGCCCTGGTCGACGCCCTGCTGTCGGCGGCGGGCCTCGGCGACATCGGCTCGATGTTCGGCACCGACGACCCGCGCTTCGCCGGCGCGAGCGGCGAGGTCTTCGTCACCGCGACGCTCGAGCGCCTGACCGCGGCCGGGTTCGACGTCGTCTCGGCGGCGGTGCAGGTCATCGGCAACCGCCCGCGGCTCGCCCGCCGTCGCCTCGAGATGGAGGCGCGGCTCATCGAGGTCGTCGGCGCACCGGTCAGCGTCTCGGCGACCACCACCGACGGGCTCGGCTTCACCGGGCGGGGCGAGGGCGTCACGGCCATCGCGACCGCGCTGGTCGCCGTGGTCGACGGCACCTCAATAGGCTGATCGCGTGACAATCCGCCTCTACGACTCCCGCGCCCAGGCGCTCGTCGACTTCGAACCGCTCGTCCCCGGTCAGGTGGGCCTCTACGTCTGCGGGCCGACCGTCCAGTCGTCGCCCCACATCGGGCACCTGCGCTCCGCCCTCGTGTACGACCTGTGGCGCCGCTGGTTCACCTACCGCGGTCTCGACGTCACGCTGGTGCGCAACGTCACCGACATCGACGACAAGATCCTCGCCCTGGCCGCCGGCACCGACGAGCAGTGGTGGGCACGCGCCTACCGCTACGAGCTCGAGTTCACCGCCGGCTACCAGGCCCTCGGCATCCTCGCGCCGACCTACGAGCCCCGCGCGACGGCGAGCATCAGCGAGATGCAGCAAATCGTCGAGCGGCTGATCGAGCGCGGGCACGCCTACGCGGCGGACGACGCCTCGGGCGACGTCTACTTCGACACGGCGAGCTGGCCCGCCTACGGGGCGCTCACCCGGCAGGACGTCGCCGACATGGCGTCGGCCGCCGACGCCGACCCGCGGGGCAAGCGCGACCCCCGCGACTTCGCGCTGTGGAAGGGCGCGAAGGCCGACGAGCCCACATCGGCCGCCTGGTCGTCGCCCTGGGGCGAGGGTCGACCCGGCTGGCACATCGAGTGCTCGGCCATGTCGCGTCGCTACCTCGGCCCGGCCTTCGACATCCACGGCGGCGGTCTCGACCTGAGGTTCCCGCACCACGAGAACGAGCTGGCCCAGTCGACGGCGGCCGGCGACGGGTTCGCGCGGCACTGGCTGCACAACGGTCTGGTCAACGTCGACGGTCAGAAGATGTCGAAGTCGCTCGGCAACTCGATCTTCGCCGCCGAGTTCCTCGAGAAGGCCCGACCCGTCGTGGTGCGGTACTTCCTCAGCGCCGCGCACTACCGGTCGACTATCGACTACCACGACGGTGCGCTGGTCGAGGCCGATGCGGCGCTCGACCGGGTCGAGACCTTCCTGTCCCGTGCCGAGCGCCGCCTCGCCGGCACGCGCTTCGCCTCGGTCGGCGCGCGGGTCGTCCCCGACGACTTCGCCGCCGCGATGGACGACGATCTCAACGTGCCTCAGGCGATCGCGGTGCTGCACGACGCGGTGCGCGCCGGCAACTCGGCCCTCGACGACGGCGACCTCGACACGGCCGCCCGCGAATGGCAGCACGTGGCCGCCATGGTCGCCGTGCTCGGCATCGATCCGCTCGCCCCCGAGTGGCGCGACGACGACGAGGGCGCGGCGCACCGCGCGCTCGGTGCCGTGATCGACGTACTCTTGGCGGAACGCCAGCATGCCCGGGCCGATCGCGACTTCGCACGGGCCGACCAGATCCGCAGCACCCTCTCGGGTGCCGGGATCCTCATCGAAGACACCCCCAGCGGGTCGCATTGGAGCTTGGAACAGTGAAGAACACCAGCGGAGCACGTAAGGGCCGTCCCGGCAACAGTGCCGTGCGGCAGGGCAGCAAGGGCAAGCAGGTCGGCAGCGGCGGGCAGGGTCGTCAGGCCCTCGAGGGCAAGAAGCCCACCCCCGCGGCCGAAGACCGCCCGTACCACCCCGCCGGCAAGGCGAAGATCGCCCGCGAGCGACTCGAGAGCGCCCGCGGTCGCAGCAGCAACGGCCCGCGCGCCGGTTCGCCGATCGCCGGTCGCGGCGGGGCGAGCGACGCGCAGCGTCGTCGCCCGAAGTCGGCCGACGACCACGAGATGGTGACCGGTCGCAACTCGGTGCTCGAGGCGCTGCGCACGCGCATCCCCGCGTCGACGCTGTACATCGCGGCCCGCATCGAGATGGACGACCGCACGAAGGAGATCCTGCAGCTCGCCACGCGACGTGGTCTGCCGGTGCTCGAGGTCATGCGCCCCGAACTCGACCGTCTGACCGGGGCCGACTCGGTGCACCAGGGCGTCGCCCTCAAGGTGCCGCCGTACGAGTACGCGCACCCGATGGACATGCTCGAGACGTCGATCAAGCGTCAGCAGAAGCCGCTCTTCGTCGCCCTCGACGGCATCACCGACCCGCGCAACCTCGGGGCGATCATCCGCTCGGTCGCCGCGTTCGGCGGTCAGGGCGTCATCGTCCCGCAGCGTCGCTCGGTCGGTCTCACGGCCTCGGCCTGGAAGACCTCGGCCGGCGCCGCGGCGCGCATCCCCGTCGCGATGGCCTCGAACCTCACGCAGACGCTCAAGTCGTTCAAAGAGCAGGGCGTCTTCGTGGTCGGCCTCGACGGCGGCGGCGATGTCATGCTGCCCGGTCTCGAGCTGGCCGACCGCCCGATCGTGGTCGTCGTCGGCAGCGAGGGCAAGGGCCTCTCGCGCATCGTCGCCGAGACCTGCGACGCGATCGTGTCGGTGCCGATCACCGGCGCCGTCGAGTCGCTCAACGCCGGCATCGCCGCGTCCGTCACGCTCTACGAGATCTCGAAGCTGCGGGCCGAACGCAAGAAGTGAGCCCCTGCAGGAGGCGCGGATCGGGGTCGTCCCGGCCCGCGCCTCCTGCGTTCTCCGGCCGGGTCAGACCTTGCTGCGCCAGTCGTCGTCGTCGAGCGACTCGGCCTCGGGCAGCGCGATCGACTCCGTCGGCGGCTCGATCACCATCTGCTCGTCACGACGGTGCCGCAGCACGTCGTTGATGTACGAGGTGAGCGCCTCGGCGATCGGCACGTCGCGGTTCTCCTGCTGCGAGCGGTACCAGCGGTGCTCGAGCAGCTGGTGGAACACCTCGGCCGGCTCGAGACGCCCGCGCAGCTCGCGGGGGATCGACCGGACGACGGGCTCGAAGACGCGGGCCGCCCACTCGTGCGCGATCATCTCCTCGTCGTTGTCGTTGTTGCCCGTGCGGAGCCGGTAGGCGTCGAGGTCGTTCAGCAGGCGTCGGGCCTGGTTCTCTTCGACGTCGAGACCGGTGAGACGCAGCAGGCGCCGCGAGTGGTGACCCGCGTCGACGACCTTCGGCTGTATCTTCACCTGGGTGCCGCCCTCGGCCGTCTTGATCGCGAGCTCCTCGATGTCGAAGCCGAGGTCGTTCAACCGCTCGACGCGGTCGTTGATGCGCCAGCGCTCGGAGCTCGAGAAGGTCTCGCTGCCGGTGAGCTCCGTCCAGAGGCTGCGGTACTTGGCGACGATGCCGTTGCTGACGTCGACGGCGTCGAGGTTGTCGTCGAGTCGCCCGCCCGCCTCGAGGTCGAGCAGCTCGCCGGCGATGTTGACGCGGGCCACCTCGAGGTCGTTCTCGCGCTGACCGTTCGACAGACCACCGGGGTAGAGCTTGCCCGTCTCGGCGTCGACCAGATACGCCGCGAAGGCGCCTGCGTCGCGACGGAACAGGGTGTTCGAGAGCGACACGTCGCCCCAGTAGAAGCCGATGATGTGGAGGCGCACCAGCAGCAGGGCGAGCGCGTCGACCAGTCGCTTGGCCGTGTCGGGTCGGAGGGTCTGCGAGTAGAGCGCCCGGTAGGGCAGCGAGAACTTCAGGTGCCGCGTCACGAGCACCGGGTCGAGCGGCGAGCCGTCCTCGTCGTGCCGGTTCGTGATGACGGCGAGCGGGTCGACGCAGGGGATGTCCATGCGCTGCAGGGTCCGCAGCATCTCGTACTCGCCCCGGGCCATCTCGCCCGAGGTCTCCTTGATGGCGATGACGTAGCCGCTGAGGTGGGCGAAGCGCACCAGGTGCCGCGAGATGCCCTTCGGCAGCGTCGCGATGGCGTCGTCGGGCCAGGCCCCGAGGGGGAGATCCCAGGGGAGGTCGAGCAGGGCCGGGTCGACCGTGGCGGAGGTGATGTTGAGGGAGTCGGGCATCGTCTCGTGGTCTCTGTGTCTCTCGGGTGCGTCTCGGGGGTGTCTGACAGGAGGTACGGGATCGGCCCGACGAGTCACCGGGCTGGCGCCCAGGTGACCCGTCGGGCCGATGAGGTGTGCTGCTACGCGCTGATGACGGCCTTGTCGCCGAGGCGCTCGCCGCTCTCGGTGTCGAAGACGTGCACGTGGTGCGCCTGCGGCGTGATGTGGATCGTCTCGCCCAGCTTGGGGTGGTTGCGACCGTCGACGCGCACGACGATGTCGACGCGCTGACCGCCGACCTCGGTGTGACCGTAGAGGTAGCCGTCGGCGCCGAGCTCTTCGACGACGTCGACCGTGACCGCGAGGCCCTCGCCGGTGGTGTTGACGACGACGTCTTCGGGGCGGACGCCGACGGTGACGCTCTTGCCGTTGGCCTGGCCGACGGTGTCGCGGTCGACCGCGGTGACGGCGGTGCCGAACTGGATGCCGCCGTCGACGACGTCGGCGGGCAGCAGGTTCATGGCCGGCGAGCCGATGAAGCCGGCGACGAACACGTTCTGCGGCTTCTCGTAGAGGTCGCGGGGGCTGCCGACCTGCTGCAGGACGCCGTCCTTCAGGACCGCGATGCGGTCGCCCATGGTGAGCGCCTCGGTCTGGTCGTGCGTGACGTAGACGGTGGTGACGCCGAGTCGACGCTGCAGCGAGGCGATCTGGGTGCGGGTCTGCACGCGCAGCTTGGCGTCGAGGTTCGAGAGCGGCTCGTCCATCAGGAACACCTGGGGCTGACGCACGATGGCGCGGCCCATGGCGACGCGCTGACGCTGACCACCCGAGAGGGCCTTGGGCTTGCGGGCCAGGTAGGGCTCGAGGTCGAGCAGCTTGGCGGCCTCGAGGACGCGGGTCGCGCGCTCCTCCTTGCCGACGCCGGCGATCTTGAGCGCGAAGCCCATGTTCTCGGCGACCGTCATGTGCGGGTACAGCGCGTAGTTCTGGAAGACCATGGCGATGTCGCGGTCCTTCGGCGGCACGTCGGTGACGTTGCGGTCGCCGATGAAGATGTCGCCGCTGTTGACCTCTTCGAGACCGGCGAGCATGCGCAGGGTGGTCGACTTGCCGCAGCCGGAGGGCCCGACCAGCACGAGGAACTCGCCGTCGGCGACCTCGAGGTCGATGCTGTCGACCGCGGGGCGGGTCGAACCGGGGTACAGACGGGTTGCCTTGCTGAACGTGACTGACGCCATGATGTTTCTCCTTCACCGGCAGGTACGTGCCGGACGATCCGTTGTGAATGGATGGTGATCAGACCAAGAGGTCCGCGATGACCACCACCCGACAGTATGGCACCGAACCGAGACGGTCTCATGCGGCGTCCGGGGCGGGGACGGTATCGTTTTCGACACGGTCGTCCGGACAGTCGTCCGGTGCGGCCGGCACCCCCGACAGGGCGCTGCACTCGCAGACCCTCCCCACGCCCCCTACGACGCGACGGCGACACCCCGTGGCGCATCGGAGAGACCCGTTCCATGACTGACAACACCCCGGACGACAAGATCCTCACCAAGAACCAGCGTCGCGCCGCCGCGCGGCAGAAGGCTCAGCTCGCCCGCAAGAAGCAGAAGCGTCGTCAGAAGACCGGTCGACTGCTGCTGCAGGGCGGCATCGCGCTCGCTCTCGTGGCCGTCGTCGTGATCGTCGTCGTCGTCATCACGAACAGCATCAAGCCCGCCGGCCCCGGCCCCGCCAACATGGCCAGCGACGGCATCCGCATCGGCCAGGACTTCGTCGCCGAGACCACCCCGGCGCTCGCCGCCGACGACGAGCCGGTGCCCTCCGAGACGACGGCCGCGAGCGACACCGTCGACATCGTCGTCTACCTCGACTACCTCTGCCCGATCTGCGGTCAGTTCGAGGAGGCCAACAACGACTACATCGCCGGCCTCGTCGACTCGGGCGCGGCCACCGTCGAGTACCACCCGGTGGCGATCCTGACGAACTCGTCGGTAGGCACCCGGTACTCGAACCGCGCGGCCAACGCGGCCGCCTGCGTGGCGAACTACTCGCCGAACTCGTTCTTCGACTTCAACACCGCCCTGTTCGACCAGCAGCCGGAGGAGGGCACCCGCGGTCTCGACGACGCGACGCTGTCGGACATCGCGACGGGCATCGAGGGCGTCGTCGACCCGGCGCGCATCACGACCTGCATCGACGACGAGGAGTTCGCGTCGTGGGTCACCAACGCGACCGAGCGCGCCGTCGACGGCCCGATCCCGAACAGCACCGTCGACGCCCTGCCCGGCACCCCGCTGGTGCTGGTCAACGGTCAGCAGTACGAGGCGAGCACGCCGTTCACCAACGAGGAGTTCCGCAACTTCGTCGTGACGGCCGCCGGCAACAGCTACGCCGACAGCAGCACCGCCACCCCGACGCCGACGCCGACCGAGTCGGGCGCGCCCGCCGAGCCGGCCGAGAGCGAGACGCCCGCGGCGACGCCCGCAGCGACCCCCGCAGGCTGATCGCGGCCGGTGCCGCGGCTCAGGTCGTCCTGCGCGGGTGGGGGAGCACCCCGGGCCGCTTGACCGGCAGCTCGTGCAGCACGACGTCGCGCACCGCGCCGGCGTCGAGGGTGAGCGTCAGGTAGCTGGCGTGCGGCTGGCGGCGCCGATCCGTGGGCGACCCCGGGTTCAGCAGGCGGAGGCCCGCCGGGGTCGTCGTGTCCCACGGGATGTGGCTGTGGCCGAAGAGCAGGAGGTCGGTCTCGGGGAAGAGGCGGTCCATGCGGCTCTCGCGCGCCTCCTTGGCTCCGGTCTCGTGGACGACCGCGAGGCGGACGCCGTCGACGGTGGTCCGCACCACCTCGGGCAGTCTGTCGTCGAACTCGGGGCCGTCGTTGTTGCCGCGGACCCCGATCAGGAGGCGCGCGCGGGTCTCGAACTCGTCGAGCAGCGGCAGGCCGGTCCAGTCTCCGGCGTGCACCACGACGTCGGCGCGATCGACGGCGGCCCAGACGGCGGACGGCATGGCCCTGGCCTTCTGCGGCACATGGGTGTCGGACACGACGAGCACGGAGGTCGGCATCCCCCCACGCTAGGGGCGCGCGGGGCGATGCGGCCCGTTATCGTCGTTTCAGGGTTGGCTTGCTCTGTCGGCTCGTCAGCCTGACCGCAGCGCACCACCAGAAACGAGGACGACATCGTGGGACTCTTCCGCAGCCAAGCCACCGAGGTGGCCCGGCAGGACGCCGCCGTGCGTCACTCGCTCTGGGCGGACGCCTTCGGCGCGCTCGCGACGCGCGCCGTGCAGATCATCGCCGTGGTCATCGTGGCCGCCGCCCTCATCTACGTGTTCCTCAGCCTCAGCCTGGTGACCCTGCCGGTGCTGCTCGCGCTCATCTTCGCCTCGGCGATGCTGCCGGTGGTGTCGTTCCTCCGGAAGCACCGAGTGCCCTCGGTGCTGGCGACCCTCATCTGCCTCTTCGCCGTCGTCATCATCCTCGGCCTCATCGCCTGGCTGATCGTCTGGGCCGTCGAGAATCAGGCCGCCTCGCTCGTCGAGTCGGCGACGCAGGGCATAGAGCAGCTTCAGAACTGGATCACGACCCTGCCCTTCTCGATCACGGACGACCAGATCCAGGGCGGCATCGACGCGGTCACCGACTTCGTCACCAGCGCGCAGTTCGGCTCGGGCGCCCTCGCCGGCGCATCGGCCGTCGGCAGCTTCCTGACCGGTCTCGTGCTGATGATCGTCGTGCTGTTCTTCTTCCTCAAAGACGGCCCGGCCATCTGGGAGTTCATGCTCCGCCCGTTCCGCGGCGAGCAGTACGCCCGTGCGCGTCGCATCGGCGACAAGACGGTGTCGACCCTCGGCGGCTACGTGCGGGGCACGGCGACCGTCGCGGCCGTCGACGCGATCGGCATCGGCGTCGGCCTCTGGATCATCGGCGTGCCCCTGGCGCTGCCCCTGGCGGTCGTCGTCTTCCTCACCGCGTTCATCCCGCTCGTCGGGGCCACGGCGGCCGGCATCCTCGCCGCGCTCGTGGCCCTCGTCGCCAACGGCGTTCCGGCCGCGATCTGGGTCGTGGTCGTCGTGGTCGTCGTCAACCAGCTCGAGGGCAACTTCCTCCAGCCGGTGCTGATGGGTCGCACGCTGCAGCTGCACGGTCTCGTCATCCTGGTCGCCCTGACCGCCGGCACCATCCTCGGCGGCGTCGTCGGCGCGGTCATCGCCGTGCCGCTGATGGCCGTCGCCTGGGGCATCACCCAGGTCTGGAACGGCGAGCACGAACCCGCCGAGATGTTCCGCCAGAAGAGACGCGAAGAGGTCCGCTAGCGCTCTGGCGACCTTTCCCATCCGAGGAGGCGCGGTGCGAGTTCGACTCGCACCTCGCCTCCTTCGTCTGCTCCCGTGTGCGCGCCGAAAAAAAGTGCAGATTCTGCAGATAGATGGTTGCAAATCGTCAACCACCGAGTATGGTTGACATTCTGCAACCAACGGACCAGCCATCGGCGTCGGGTCCCCACCATCTCGAATCACCGGAGCGCACCTTGTCGCAGACCACGACCGCCGCGGGCACGAAGCCCGCGGCACCGCACGAACCGGGCGAAGCGCCCGGCATGAGCCACCGCGAAGTCCTCACGGCCCTCTCGGGTCTGCTGATGGGCATGCTCGTCGCGATCCTGTCGTCGACCGTCGTGTCGACCTCGCTGCCGCGCATCGTCAGCGACCTGAACGGCAGCCAGACCTCGTACACCTGGGTCATCACCGCGACCCTGCTGGCTACCACCGTGAGCACCCCGCTCTGGGGCAAGTTCTCGGACCTCACGAACCGCAAGGTGCTGCTGCAGGTCGCCCTGGTGCTGTTCGTGCTCGCCTCGGTCGCGGCCGGCTTCTCGCAGAACACCGCGACGCTGATCACGTTCCGTGTGTTCCAGGGTCTCGGCGCCGGTGGCCTCACCGCCCTGGTGCAGGTCGTCATGAGCGACATCATCAGCCCGCGTGAGCGCGGCCGCTACATGGGCTACCTCGGCGCCGTCATGAGCGTCGGCACCATCGGCGGCCCGCTGCTCGGCGGCGTGCTGACCGACAGCATCGGCTGGCGCTGGAACTTCTTCGTCGGCGTGCCCGTCGGCATCGCGGCCCTGATCGTCATCCAGAAGACGCTGCACCTGCCCGCCAAGCCGAAGAAGGCCGTCGTCGTCGACTACTGGGGCGCCGGGCTGATCGCCGGCGGCGTCTCGCTGCTGCTCGTCTGGGTGTCGCTCGGCGGCAAGCAGTTCGAGTGGAACTCGACCGCCAGCTGGCTGATGGGCGTCGGCGCCGCCGTGCTGCTCGTGCTCGCCGTGATCGTCGAGTTCCGCACCAAGGAGCCGATCATCCCGCTCACGCTCTTCAAGAACCGCACCTTCACGTTCGCGGTCATCGCCTCGCTCAGCGTCGGCGTCGCGATGTTCGGCACCAGCGTGTTCCTCGGTCAGTACATGCAGCTGGCGCGCGGTCAGTCGCCGACCATGGCGGGCATCCTGACTCTGCCGATGGTGCTCGGCCTGCTCATCTCGTCGATGGTCGCCGGTGCGCTCATCTCGAAGTACGGCAAGTGGAAGCCCTACATGATCGTGGGGTCGGTGCTGCTGGCCGCCGGTCTGTTCCTCATGTCGACCATCGAGTACGACACGAACTTCTTCGTCGTCTCGGTCTTCATGGCGATGATGGGTCTCGGCATCGGCATGGTGATGCAGAACCTCGTGCTCGTCGTGCAGAACTCGGTCGACGTGAGCGTCGTCGGGGCGGCCTCGTCGAGCGTCGCGTTCTTCCGCAGCCTCGGCGGCACGATCGGCGTCTCGGTCATGGGCGCCGTGCTCGGCACCAAGGTCTCGGGCTACATCACCGACGACCTGACCAGCGCCGGCGTCGACCCCAGCGCCCTCGGCGGCGGCTCGGCCTCGAGCATCCCCGACCTGAGCACGCTGCCCGGCCCGATCCGCACGATCGTCGAGTCCGCCTACGGGCAGGGCGTCGCCGACGTGTTCCTGATCGCCGCACCGCTCGCGATCATCACGATCGTGTTCGTCTGCCTGCTGCCGAACGTCGAGCTCGGCACGAAGAGCGGCATCCAGCGCGCCGCAGCGGCCTCGTCCGACGACGAAGGAGGCGCGGCTCCGGTCGACGGGAACGACGCGTCGCCTGCGGTCAAGGGTGCGGCGGCCACGGCCGGTCTGGCGCCTGCGGTGTCGAGCGGGCCGGCGACCGCCGGTGCTCCGACCTCCCCGGTCGACGCCGGAGTCATGACCGGGACCGGCGCCACGACCGATGCCGGGGCCGGGGCTGGGAACAGGGCCGGGTCCGACGCCGTGGCAGGGGCCGAGGCCGAGGCCGCGGGGCGTCACCACGCCCACACGACGACGCGCACCGGGACGATCGATACGATCATCGCGACGGGTGCCGCCGAGGTGGCGGGTCACCCGGTGTCCGACGACGAGCTGGCCGAGAGCCCGGTGTTCTCGTCCCTGGTCGAGGAGAAGGATGTCGCAGCGGACCGATGACGCGACGCGGGCGGGCGCGGTGCCGAGCGCACCGCGCCTCCCGAGCCCGGACGACGAGGGTCGCGAGGGGCTGATGGCGGGTGTGGTCGACGAGATCGGCTCGATGATGGTCGAGGCCAAGCGCACCATCGCAGCCGCGGCCTCGCGGTTCGACCGCGACGTGCCGCCGACGGCGTTCTACGTGCTGCGCTACGTCATGAAGCACCAGCCGTGCACCGCGGGCGACATCGTCAAGGCGATGGCGATGGACAAGAGCGCCGTCAGCCGCCAGGTCGCGCTGCTGCGCGACGCCGGGTTCGTCGACGTCGTGGCGGACGCGAGCGACGGCCGCGTGTCGATGCTCCGCAGCACCGAGCGGGCCGACGCCCGCATGCTCGAGGTGCGGCACGAGAACCGCGCCGTGTTCCGCAGCCACGTCGAGGGCTGGACGGACGACGAACTCGGCGAGTTCGCCGGCTGGCTCCGCCGCTTCAACACGCCGCCCGCCGGGCCCCGGTAGCTCAGGCGCCGGTGCCGGTGCTGGCGCCTGCTCCGGAGCGGGCGAGTTCGGCGCGGGCGGGCGGCGGCCGAGGCCCGGTTGCGCCGGACTGGACCGTGTTCGGGCGCGCGTCGTGGTCGCGGTGCGGCACGGACGCCCGCTTCCGCCGGACTCGCCCGGGGTCGCGCGCGACCCGACCCGCGCCTCCTCGGCCCCGACCCGCGCCTCCTCGGCCCCGACCCGCGCCTCCTCGGCCCGCGCCTCCTCGGCCCGCGCCTCCTCGGCTTTCGACGGCGGAGGCCGCACACCACGAAGGCCCCCTCCGCAGCACGCGGAGGGGGCCTTCGTCGGAGCAGGTGCTAGATCGTGGCCGTGTCGATCACGAAGCGGTAGCGGACCTTGCTGGCGACGACGCGCTCGTAGGCGTCGTCGACCTCGTCGGCCCCGATCGTCTCGATCTCGGCGCCGATGCGGTGCTCGGCGCAGAAGTCGAGCATCTCCTGAGTCTCGGGGATGCCGCCGATGTTCGAGCCCGCGAGACTGCGACGGCCGCCGATCAGCGACCCGGCACGGAACGACTGCGGGTTCTCGGGCAGACCGACGAACACCATGGTGCCGTTGAGACGCAGGGTGCGGGCGTAGGCGTCGATGTCCATGTCGGCCGAGATCGTGTTGATGATCAGGTCGAACGAGTTCTTGAGCTTGCCGAAGGTCTCGGGGTCGCTCGACGCGTAGTAGTGGTCGGCGCCGAGCTTCAGGCCGTCCTCCTGCTTCGACAGCGTCTGGCTGATGACGGTGACCTCGGCGCCCATGGCGTGCGCGATCTTGACGGCCATGTGACCGAGACCGCCCATGCCGACGACCGCGACCTTCTTGCCGGGGCCCGCGCCCCAGTGCTTCAGCGGCGAGTAGGTGGTGATGCCGGCGCAGAGCAGCGGAGCGGCCTCGTCGAGCGCGATGCCCTCGGGGATCGACAGCACGTAGTTCTCGTCGGCGACGATCTGCTTGGCGTACCCGCCGTAGGTGGGCTCGCCCGAGTACTGGCGGCCGTTGTAGGTCGCGACGTTGCCCTTGACGCAGAACTGCTGCTCGCCGGCCAGGCAGTTCTCGCACTCGCGGCAGCTATCGACGAAGCAGCCGATGCCGACGCGGTCGCCGACCTTGTGCTTGGTGACGTCGCTGCCGACCTCGGTGACGATGCCGGCGATCTCGTGGCCGGGCACCATCGGGAAGATCGCCTTGCCCCACTCTTCGCGGGCCTGGTGGATGTCGCTGTGGCAGATGCCGGCGAACGCGATGTCGATCTGGACGTCGTTCGGACCGACGTCGCGGAGCTCGACGGTCGAGTGCTCGAAGGGGGCGCCGGCGGACGGCGTCAGCAGAACGGGGACTGTGGTGGTCATGGGTTACCTCCGGGGTTGCGAGTGACTCGCGCGTCTGTGGGCGCGCTGATCTCCGACGACGCTGTGGGGGACGGTACGAGCCTAGGCGCGCCTCCCTGGGGCTTGCTCGTGACGGGAACCGTTCTCAGATCGGGGGCGTTCGCGAGGAGGCGCGGGCCGAGGAGGCGCGGGTCGAGGAGGCGCGGGTCGAGGAGGCGGGGGCCGAGGAGGCGCGGGTCAGCCGAGCAGGTCGGCCTGCCAGACGAGGGCGGCGGCCCCGACGAGCGGACTCTCGTCGCTCAGACCGGAGCGCACGACGCGGACGCGCCGGGCGTAGTCGTTGACCGGGGCCTCGTCGACGCTCTGGCGCACCAGGTCGAGGTAGTCGTCGCTGACGCGCGAGAAGCCCCCGCCGATCGCGGCGACGTCGAGGTCGAGCAGGGTCGTGACCGACGAGATGGCCTCGCCGACGGCGTTGGCCGATCGGCGGACGGCGGCGACCGCGATCTCGTCGCCGGCGACGTAGCCGGCGGCCAGGTCTTCGCCGCGCTCGCCCTGCCAGCCCTGCGCCTGCGCCCACGCGACGACGTTCGGACCCGATGCGATGACCTCGAGCGTGGCGGCCCAGGCGCTCTCGCCCTCGGGCCGGTCGGCGATCTGGATCTGGCCGATGTGACCGGCGTTGCCCGTGCCTCCGGAAAGGAGACGGCCGTTGACGATGAGCCCGCCGCCGACACCGGTCGAGACCGTGATCGCGAGCGCATTGTCGACACCCTGCGTGGCACCGACCCAGTGCTCGGCGAGGGCGAGGCTGACGCCGTCGAGTCGGAGGGTGACCGGGGCCGAGTCGGGCAGCGTGGCCGCGGCGAGCGAGGCGACCAGCTCGCGCAGCGGGTAGCCGCGCCAGGCGGGCAGGTTGATGGGCGAGACCGTGCCGGCGATGAGATCGACCGGGCCCGCGCTGCCGATGCCCGCACCGACGAGGACGTCGTCGCCCGGCAGGGACGCCAGGGCGTGGGTCACGACCGTGCGGACGGCCTCGGCCAGCTCGTCGGACGTCGATGTCGCACCCGTCGGACGCCGCTCGCGGCTGCCGTCGAGGAGGGTTCCGTCTGCGGCGACGAGCGCCGCCTCGACCTTGGTGCCGCCGACGTCGACGGCCAGTGCGTATTCGCTCACGTCGTCAGCGTAGCGGCGGGGTGCGACATCGGCCGGGCCCGGTCTAGGGTGACGTGTCGCCTCGTGACCCCGACGCCGAGGCACCCTACGGACCGCTATCGAGAGGCGCCTCATGACCACCAGCGAGGGACGCCCGCGCGGCGCCAGGGTCGTCGTCATCGGCGACGCGCTCATCGACGAGCTGCGCACCGAGACGGGCTCGAGCGATCACGTCGGCGGCGCCGGTCTCAACGTCGCCGTCGGTCTCAGTCGCCTCGGGGTGCCGACCACGCTGCTGGCGTCCATCGGCGACGATGCCGACGGGCGCTCGATCCGGAGCTTCCTCGCCGAGCACGGGGTCGACCTGCTCGAGACGGTCAACCCGCTCGGCACCGGTCGGGCCGTGTCGCTGCGGGTGGACGGCGAGCCGTCGTACGTGTTCACCGACGCCGCCGTCGCCCGCGGCCTCGACTTCTCTGCCGAGCAGCTCGCCGCCCTCGACGCGGCCCCGCTGATCGCCGTCAGCTCGTACCCGTTCGACGACGTGGCCCTCACCGACCGCCTGCTCGCGGTCGCCGGCGACTCGCCCCGCCGCCTGGTGGTCGACCCCAACCCCCGGCCCGGGTTCCTGCCGGGCGGCGACGCCCAGGTCGCCGCGTTCGGAGCCGGATTCGCCCGCGTGGCCGCGACGTGCCTCCTCGTCAAGATCGGCGACGACGACGCGGAGCTCGTCACCGGCGGCCCGCTGTCGGACTGGCAGGAGGCGCTGCTCACCGCCGGTGCCGGGGGAGTGCTCGCGACGCGCGGGTCCGACGGGGCGAGCCTGCTGCTGGCCGGCGGGGCGGAGCTGCGGCGCGGCATCTCGGCCGCCGACGGCGAGGTCGTCGACACGATGGGCGCGGGTGACGCGACCTTCGCCGCGATCGTCTCGTCGCTGCTCTCCGCGCGGCGCGAACCGGGGTCGGTGGACTGGGCCGACGCGCTCGGACGCGCGATGGACATCGCCGCCGCCACGGTGCGCTCGCCGGGGGCGCTGCTCCGCGCGCCGGGCCTCTGACGCGACCCGCGCCTCCTCGGCGATCGATGTGACGCGAAGGGGCGCTTGCGGCACGCGTCGGGCCCCCGATGCGTCACCTCGATGCGGCGCGTGCGGCGCGCGCTGCTCCGCTCCGCGAGCCGCGCCTCCGTGGCGATCGATGTGACCCGAAGGGGGCCTCTCGGTGCCGGGAGGACCCCTTATGCGTCACCTCGGTGCGGTGCGGTGCGGTGCGGTGCGGTGCGGTGCGGTGCTGTGCGGTGCCGCGCGCTGCTCCGTTCCGCGCCTCCGCGGTGATCGATGTGACTCGAAAGGGCGCTTGCGGCGCGCGGAGGGCCCCCGATGCGTCACTTGGATGCGCTGCGTGCGGCGCGCGCTGCTGCGTTCGCTGAGCCGCACCCCCTCGGAAATCGATGTGACGCGAAGGGGGCGTTGCGGCGCACGCGGGGGCCTTGCTGCGTCACTTCGATGGGGCGCGGGGCGCGGGGCGCACCGGCGCGGCCCGCGTCAGGCGCTGGCCTCGTGCGTGCTGCGCGCCTTGCCCGACAGGTACCAGTGCGAGCGCACGCCGGTCTCGACGGGCTGCATGCCGACGACGACCTTGCCCCGCGAGTGATGCTCGGCGAGATCGTCGAACGCCTGCGTGATGTAGTCGAACGGGTAGAAGCCCGAGATGAGCACCCGCACCTTGTTCTCGGCGATCAGCTTCGCGAGGGCGGCGAGCACCATGGCGGGCTCGGTGTCGTCTCGCTCGGGCCGGATGTAGTGCATCTCGAGGTCGAGGCGGTGCTCGCTCGAGCTGAACCGCGCCTCCTTCACTCCGAGGCTCGTCGCCAGTTCGGGGTTGTCGCCGCCGAAGTTGTCGATGAACGCGGTGATGGGTCGCTTCGCGGCCTCCTCGATGCGCTGCTGCAGACCCTCGCCGTACGTGATGGGCGTGACGCCGATCGAGCGCAGGTAGTCGTGGTTCGGCGGGCTGCAGGTGCCGATCACCTTCGCCCCCGCCGCGAGGGCGAGCTGGCACTCGATGTGACCCACCCCGCCGGCCGCCGCGGTGATGACCACGATGTCGCCCGGCCCGAGGTGCAGCGAGCGGACCACGTCGTACGCCGTCACCCCGGCGAGATAGAGCCCGCCGGCGACCTCCCACCCGACGTTCGACGGCTTCTTCACGATCGACGAGGCGGGGACGGTCACGTAGGTGGCGTGCGCTCCGCCTTCGATCGCGTGACCGATCACCTCGGCCCCGACCGCGAAGTCGCGAACGGCCGACCCGCGCTTCTTGATGATGCCGGCGAAGCACGACCCCTGACGGGCCGGGAACTCGAGCGGCAGCCGGTCGATGAAGTCGCCCTTGCGGATGAAGTTCTCGATGTGGTTCAGGCCGGCGCAGACGACCTCGACGACGACCTCGTCGTCGGCGGGGACGGGCAGCTCCTGGGTGACGAAGTGCAGCTCGTCGACGTCTCCGTAGCGTTCGAACTCGACGGCTCTTCCGGTGCGACTCATGACCGACCTCCTTGTGGCGTTGCCTGATTGTGCGCCTCCTCGCGGCGGTGCGCACGCCCCCGTCCGAGGTCGTCGGGCCGTCGAGGTCGTCAGGCGAGCAGCCGAGGAGGCGCGGTGCGGGCCGCCGGGTCGGCTCACCACTCCGACGGGGCGGGGCTCACCACTCCGAGGAGGCGCGGTGCGGGCTGCCGGGTCCGCTCACCACTCCGACGGGTCCCGCTAGAGCCGCTCGGTCGGCACGGCGAACGTGTCGCAGGCCCCCGCGCCGCCGGCGCGACCCGTGTCGAACCACCTCTGGCGCTGTTCGGCCGAGCCGTGGGTCCAGGTGTCGGAGTCGACGCGGCCGCCCGACGCCTCCTGGATGCGGTCGTCGCCCACCGCCGCCGCGGCGTCGAGCGCGTCGGCGATCTGCGCGTCGGTCACCGGTTCGAGGAACGTCGTGCCGGCGTCGTCCGCGACCGTCGTCGCCGCGCCGACCCAGGCCCCCGCGTAGCAGTCGGCCTGCACCTCGAGGCGGATGGTGTCCGAGCCGGGCCCCGTCGCACTGCGGTCGGCGCGGTCGAAGGCGCCGGTCAGCTGCTGGATGTGGTGGCCCCACTCGTGCCCGACGACGTACATCTGCGCGAGCGGACCGGCGCTCGCCCCGTACTGCTCGCGCAGCTGGTCGAAGAAGTCGGTGTCGACGTAGAGCGCCTGGTCGGGCGGGCAGTAGAACGGGCCGGTGGCGCTCGTCGCGCTGCCGCAGCCGGTGTCGACGGCCGCCGTGAACAGGAAGAAGTCGGGCGTGACGTAGTCACCGACGCCGAGCTGGGCGGCCTCCGTCGACCAGTACGTGTCGAGCGAGTCCGCCGCGCCGGCCATGCGGCAGTCGATGCTCGCGTTGGCGTCGGCGCCCGTCGCGCAGCCCTCGAGCGGAGCCGCCGCGATCTGATCGGGCGAACCCGAGCCGGTCGACGTGCCGTCGAGCAGCCCGCTGAGGTTCACCCCGGTGAACTGGTTGATCAGGGCGACGACGATGATCGCCACGACGCCCGTCCCGCCGGCCGCGATGCCGGTGGTGCGACCCCGCCCGCGCCGCCGGACCTTGCTGCTGTCGATGCGCGCATCGTCGTTGAATGACATGCGTCAGAAACTACGCGGGTCGCGGGGGCCGCGGCCCGTCGAGGTCAGGCCTGGTCGGCGCCCTCGGCCCGCTCGCGCTCGGCGCGGAGCAGCGCGCGACCGGCGTCGCGGTCTTTCACGCGCTGCTCCTCCTCGCGCACCTCGGCCAGGTTCGCGCGCTCGGTGACCAGCCAGGCGGGCATCTCCTTCAGCAGGTCGTGGATCTCGTCGGTGGTGAGCGCGTCGTCGACGCCGGCGCGCGCGAGACCCGAGATCGTGACGCCGAGCTTCTGCGCGACGACGGGGCGGGGGTGCGGGCCGGTGCGGCGCAGCTCGGCCAGCCACTCGGGCGGGTTCGCGGTGAGCTCGGCGAACTCCTCGCGGGTGACGGGCGTGTTCTGGAACGACTCGGGCGTGGCCGGCAGGTGCACCCCGAGCTTCTTCGCGGCAGTGAAGGGCTTGAGCGTCTGCGGGGTCTTCTGAGTCATGCCGCAAGGGTACCGGGAGGCGCGGGTCGGCACGAGCGCGCACCCCGGTACCCTGGGGCGATGACGACCGAGCCGACCCGCGCCTCCTTCCGCATCGGGTTCGTCCCCGGCGTCACGCTGTCGAAGTGGTCGCGCCTGTGGGAGGAGCGCCGGGCCGACCTGCCCCTCGACGTCGTCGAGATCGACGCCTCGAGCGCCCTCGACGCCCTGCACGGCGACGCCGCCGTCGACATGCTGCTCGCGCGGCTGCCCCTCGCCACCGACGACGACCACTCGGTCATCCGTCTCTACGACGAGCGCGCGGTCGCCGTCGTCTCCAAAGACCACCCGCTCGCCGCGCTCGGCATCGAGCACGAGCTGACCGCCGCCGACCTCGAGGGCGAGACCCGTCACGACCTCGATCCGACGCTGACCGACGCCCAGGCGGTCGACGTCGCGGCGACCGGCGCCGGCGTCGCGGTCGTGCCGCAGTCGATCTCGCGGCTGTACTCGCGCAGCGGCCTGACCTACCGCTTCGTCTCGGATCTCGAGCCCACCGTCGTCGCGCTGGTCTGGCTCGTCGACCGCAGCGACGACGACACCGACGACTTCATCGGCGTCGTCCGCGGGCGCACGGCGCGCAGCAGCCGGTCGAGGAGGCGCGACGAGCCCGAGCAGGCGGCCCCGGCCAAGAAGGGGTCGGCTCCCGACCCTCGCGGCGCCAAGCCGAAGCGGACGCCGCCGCAGGGCCGCGGACCGCAGCGCGGCACCGGGCGCAGCCGCCCCCGCCGCGGCCGCTGAGCCTCGGTCGCTGGGCCGCAGCCATCGAGCCGCAGCCGCTGAGCCGCCACCGCCCTGCCGCCCCCGCCTCGCACCGTCCGGACCCGGCGTGGGGTACGCGCGCGGGGTACAGGATCGCCCTCGGAACCCCTACCCCTCCGGGCTGAGCGGCCTGCGGGCCTCCGCGGCGTAGCGTCCACGCCACGATCGCATCGACGACCGGCCGACGACGGCCGGCGCAGACGAAGGAGGCGCGATGACGTTCAGCAAGGGAGACCACGTCACCTGGAACACCCCGCAGGGCGAGACCCACGGCACGGTCGTGGAGAAGCGCGTCGAGGAGTTCCAGCTCGACGGGCAGAAGTTCAAGGCCTCCGACGACGAGCCCTACTTCGTCGTCGAGAGCGACAAGAGCGGCTCGAAGGCGGCCCACAAGGAGTCCGCCCTGAGTAAGAAGAAGTAGCCCCACCCCGCACCCGCGACACCCTCGACCCAAGGAGACAGCATGGCCGACCTGACCGATGTGCGCTGGAACGACGAAGCGCGCGACAAGATCCTGACCGACTCCGACCGCGTCCTGCAGGAGGCCGTCCGCGATGCCGCGGCCGCCCACTCGGGCGAGTCGTGGGAGGAGTCGTACAAGGCGATCAACGACGCGGTCAAGGACCGCTTCATCGACTACGAGCCCGGCCCGGACGTGCGCAAGTACGCCGAGGCCATCGAGCGCGGCGACTACAGCTGACCCGCGCCTCCCGGGGGTGCGCGGTCAGGCGACCCGCGCCTCCGGGGCGTCGACGCGGTGCACGCGGGGGTGCACCGCCACGGCCGTCGCGACGGTGACGACCAGCACGGCCAGGGTGATCAGCGCGGTCGACGTGCCGACCAGCTCGGCGAGCGGACCGACCGCGATCTCGCCGACCGGCATCCCCGCCAGTGACGCGACCGTCACGGCCGAGATCACCCGCCCGCGGTAGAGACCGGGTACCTGCCGCTGCACCGCGATGTCGAGCGGCACGGTGAACACCTCGAGTCCGATGCTCGCGACGAAGAGCCCGACGCTGATCCAGAAGAACCAGTGCAGCGGGTCGAAGGCGACCGGGTCGGTGGTCACCGTCAAGGCGAGCAGCACCAGCGGGATCGCGAGCGCCCCCGCGCCGAGGCAGGCGGCCCACAGCCGCACCCGGCCGCGCAGCGAGCCGGCCCAGAACGCTCCGACGATCAGCCCGAGGGTCTGCACGGCGCCGGCGAATCCCCAGAGCAGGCGCCCGAAGGCGTCGTCGGCGACGATGGGGCCGAGAACGTGGATCCCGCCCCCGAAGGCGAACTGGAACACGAACGCGAGCGCCGCGGCGGCGCCGAGCCACCGGGTGCGCCAGACGAACCCGAGTCCGCTGCCGAGATCGGCCAGGACGGTCGTCCCCCCGGAGGCGCGGGCCGAGTCGGTCGGCAGCCCCACGAACACGACGCCCGCCACCGCGAAGACCGCACCGCCGAGCGCCAGGGCGAGACCCGAGCCGAGGGTGGCGACCACGGCACCGCCGACCGCGAGGCCGACGACGAGCCCGACGTTGGTGCCGACCCGCATGAGCACGGTCGCGTCGCCGATCCGTGCGTCGCGCACCGTGTCTCTCACAAGTGCGCCGGTGGCCGGTCCGAAGAAGGCGGCGGAGGCGCCGTTGACGGCCCCGATCACGGCGAGGGTGGTCAGGGTCTCGGTCTCGGTGAGCATCAGGAGGGCCGCGATCAGCAGGGAGCCGGCCGAGACGAACGACGAGACGACGGCGACGAGGCGCTTCGAGAGTCGATCGGCGAGGGCTCCGCCGAAGAGCAGCAGCGCGATGTTCGGCACCGATCGCGCCGCCACGACGAGGCCGAGGTCGACGGGGTCGGCCCCCAGGTCGATCGCCGCGAAGACGATCGCGATGGGGGCGAATCCGCTGCCCGTCCACGACACGAGACGACCGAGCCACAGGGCCCGGAAGGCGGGGACCGTCAGCAGCGACCAGGGCATCGCTCGACTCTATGCCGGTGCGGGCGGGTGCACCCGCCCGGTGTCACACGGCCGGACGACGATTTAGGCTGGCCCCGATGGACGCCTCCGCCCCCGCCCCCTCCGCCGACCCGGGTTCCAAACCCGCGGTCGATCCCGCGGCGGGCCCGGAGGTCGGCCCTGAGGTCGGCCCCGCGGCCGGCCCCGCGGTGGCGGACGTCCGCGAGCCGGGTCGCTACCGCAAGGGCATCGCCAAGCGCGAGGCGATCCTCGACGCCGCGCTGCCCGTCTTCGGCCAGGTGGGGTTCCACGGGGCGTCGCTGCGGGAGATCGCGCGGCAGTGCGGGGTGTCGCACCAGTCGCTGATGCACTACTTCCCGACGAAGGACGAACTGCTGATGGCGGTGCTGCGTCGGCGTGACGAGCGCCTGCGGCGGCACTTCGACGACGACGGCGGCATGCGGGTCGACGAGCTCGTCGAGCTGGCCGAGTACAACGTCGACGTGCCGGTCGTCATCTCGCTGTTCATCACGGCGTCGGCCGAGGCCGTCTCGAGCGAGCACCCCGCGCACGAGTACTACCGCGACTACTACGACCGCATCATCCGCTCGACGACGGCGTACCTCTCGGTGGCCGCCGACCGCGGCTGGCTGCGGCCCGGCTACACGGCGACCGCGGCGGCGCGGGTCGTGCTCGCCGTCCAGGACGGCCTGCAGCTGCAGTGGCTCTACGAACGCGACGCCGTGCACGTCGCCGACCTGATGCGGCTCGTGATCGGCAGCGTGCTGACCGTTCCGACGTCGGAGCTCGACGAGGCGGTCCGCGAGGAGGCGCGGCGCCGGCGGTGACCGACCCGCCCCCCGTCGTCGCCCCGCGTCACTTCGCGCTGATGCGCTGGAACTTGCGGATGCAGAGGGGCACGAACACCACGAGCATCACGGTGATGCCGATCAGCACGGTCGCGTAGGGGTGCTGCATCGTCCAGATGTCGGGCACCGGGGTGTCGCCGAGGTTGCCGAACGACGTGCGCGCCGCCTGCACGAGCGACGAGACCGGGTTCCACTCGGCGAAGACCCGGAGGACCGTCGGCAGCGTGTCGCTTGGCACGAACGCGTTCGAGACGAACGTGAGCGGGAACAGGATCATGAACGAGGCGTTGTTGATCGTCTCGGGGGTCTTCACGCTCATGCCGAGCAGGGCCATGACCCAGCTGAACGAGTAGCTGAAGAGCAGCAGCAGGGCGACGCCGCCGAGGAACGACGCCGCTGACGCGTTCACCCGCCACCCGACGGCGAGACCGGTCAGCATCATGATGACCATCGAGATCGTGTTGAGCGCGAGGTCGCTGTTGGTGCGGCCGATCAACACGGCGGAGGGGCTCATCGGCAGGGTGCGGAACCGGTCGATGATCCCCTCTTTCAGGTCTTGCGCCATGGCGGCACCCGAGAACGTCGAGCCGAACACGACGGTCTGCGCGAAGATGCCCGCCATCAGGAACTGCGTGTAGTCGGTGCCCTCGACGGCGATCGCTCCGCCGTAGACCTGACTGAACAGCAGGACGAACATGATGGGCTGCAGCACGGCGAAGATCAGCATGTCGGGCGAGCGACGCACCTTGATCAGGTTGCGCTTGGTGACGGCCCAGCCGTCGGACGCCCAGGTCGAGAGACCCGTGTCGGTGGCGGGCTCGAGGGTCTGCGCGAGCGCGGTCGTGGTGGTCATGCGCGGGCCTTCTTCTCGCTCGGGGCGTCGGTGCCGGCGGCGTCGTCGTCGGCGCCGGTGCGGTGGCCGGTCAGCTGCAGGAAGACGTCGTCGAGGGTGGGGCGCCGCATGCCGGCGTCGTGCAGCTCGATGCCGGCCGCGCCGAGGTCGGCGAGGGTGCGTTGCAGCGCGGTCGGCCCGTCGGTGACGGCGACCTCGAGCTGACGGCCGTCGGCGTCGATCGTCGGCTCGTTGTCGCCGTGCCGGCGGAGGACCTCGACGGCCTGGGCCGATCGGGTCTCGTCGACCAGCGCCACGACGAGTCGATGACCGCCCACCTGGGCCTTCAGCTGATCGGACGTGCCCTCGGCGATGACGGCGCCGCCGTCGATCACCGAGATGTCGTCGGCGAGGCGGTCGGCCTCCTCGAGGTACTGCGTGGTGAGCAGCACCGTCGTGCCGCCGTCGACCAGGCTGGTGATGATGTCCCAGAGGGCCAGCCGGCTGCGCGGGTCGAGACCCGTGGTGGGCTCGTCGAGGAAGAGCACGCGCGGGTTCGTGACGAGGGCGCCGGCGAGGTCGATGCGACGGCGCATGCCGCCGGAGAAGCCCTTGACCGGTCGATCACCGGCGGCGGAGAGGTCGAACACGTCGATGAGCTCGCGAGCGCGCTCGCGGGAGACCTTCGCGCCGAGGTGGTAGAGCCGCCCGATCATGTCGAGGTTCTCGAAGCCCGTGAGGTTCTCGTCGACTGCGGCGTACTGGCCCGAGACGCCGATCGAGCGCCGCACGGCCTGCGCGTCGGCGACGACGTCGAGACCGGCGATGGTCGCGGTGCCCGTGTCGGGGCGCTCGAGCGTGGTGAGCATCTTGACGACCGTCGTCTTGCCGGCGCCGTTCGGCCCGAGCAGCGCCTTCACGGTGCCCTCGGGCACGGTGAGGTCGAGCCCGTTCAGGGCGTGGACGGGACCGGACTTCGACCGGTAGGTCTTGGTGAGGCCCCGTGCTTCGATCATGGCCATCGTCGATCCGTTCTCCGCTCGCTGCCGGTTTCCGGGGAGCGGCCCCGGACGCGCTCAAGGTAGCGCGGTCCGCCCCTCACCGCCAGTGATATTCCGTCAGCTGTGGACATCGACCGGACATCGACCGACGGCCGGTGGACAGCCGAGCAGACGGCCTCGTGTTACGAGCAGATGTCAAACCTTGCCGCGTGGCAAGTTCCGCTCTACATTCATCCCATGACCACCTTCGACGAGACGGCGGGGCCGTCCACCGCTGAACAGCTCCTGCCCGTCGGCATCGGCGACGACGCCGTCGCCCTCGCACGCCGCTGGGCGCACGAGGCCTCCGCGGCCCCGAGCACCGGCTCGGCCCATCTGCTCGCACAGGTGCTGAAAGACGAATCGGGTCTCGCCTTCACGATCGGCTTCGTCGATCGCGTCGTCCGCCCCGAAGACCTCGGCGTCGCCGCCCGTAACCTGGCGACCCTCGCCAAGCAGGCTCCGTCGTTCCTGCCGTGGCACATGCGCAGCGCCGTCCGCCTCGGCGGCGTGATGGCGCCCGTGCTGCCCGGCGTCGTCGTGCCGATCGCCCGCCGCGTGCTCCGCGGCATGGTCGGGCACCTCGTCGCCGACGCCCGCCCCGCCCGGCTCGGCAAGGCGATCGCCTCGATCAAGCAGGACCGCACGCGGCTGAACCTCAATCTGCTCGGCGAGGCCGTGCTCGGCGACGCCGAGGCCGAGCACCGGCTCGCGGGCACCCGGGCGCTGCTCGCCCGCGACGACGTCGACTACGTGTCGATCAAGGTCTCGTCGATCGTCAGCCAGCTCTCGATGTGGGCCTTCGACGAGACCGTCGAGCGCGTCGTCGAGAAGCTGACCCCGCTCTACGAACTGGCCGCCCGCTCTCGCGAGCCGAAGTTCATCAACCTCGACATGGAGGAGTACCGCGACCTCGACCTGACGATCGCGGTCTTCACGCGCCTCCTCGACCAGCCGCAGCTCCGCGACCTCGAGGCCGGCATCGTGCTGCAGACCTATCTGCCCGACGCGCTCGGCGCCCTGCAGGGGCTCACCGAGTGGGCGACCGACCGGGTCGACGCGGGCGGCGCGGCCATCAAGGTGCGCGTGGTCAAGGGCGCGAACCTCGCCATGGAGACCGTCGACGCCACCGTCCACGAGTGGCCCCTCGCCACATACGGCACGAAGCAGGACAGCGACACGAACTACAAGAGGGTGCTGACCTGGGCGCTCACCCCCGAGCGCACCCGCGCCGTGCGGATCGGCGTCGCCGGTCACAACCTCTTCGACATCGCCTTCGCGCACCTGCTCGCCGAGGCCCGCGGGGTCGGCGACCGCATCGAGTTCGAGATGCTGCTCGGCATGGCCGAGGGTCAGGCCGAGCTCGTCAAGGCCGACGTCGGCGGGCTGCTGCTCTACACGCCGGTCGTGCACCCCCGCGAGTTCGACGTCGCCATCAGCTATCTCATCCGCCGCCTCGAAGAGAACGCGTCGAGCGAGAACTTCATGTCGGCCGTCTTCGAGCTCGCCTCGAACGAGGCCATGTTCGAGCGCGAGAAGGGGCGGTTCCTCGCCTCGCTGGCGGCCGTCGACGGCGTCGTGCCCGCTCCGCACCGGGTGCAGAGCCGACTCGACCCCGCGCAGGCCCTCGAGCCGCGCCCGGCCGGCGGCGGTTTCGAGAACGAGCCCGACACCGACCCCGCGCTCGCCGCGAACCGCAGCTGGGGTCGCGGCATCGCCGCCCGCTCGGCCGATTCGACGCTCGGCGTCGACCTGATCGAGGCCGCCCGGGTCACGGACGAGGCGACGCTCGACGCCCTGCTCGACACCGCGGTCGCCGCCTCCTCCGATTGGGCGGCACGAGGAGGCGCGGGTCGGGCCGTCGTCCTCCGCGACGCCGCAGCGATGCTCTCCGCCCGGCGGGCCGACCTGATGGAGGTCGCGGCGAGCGAGACCGGCAAGACCATCGCCGAGGGCGACGTCGAGGTCAGCGAGGCGATCGACTTCGCCAACTGGTACGCCCACCTCGCCGAGGAGCTCGACTCCGTCGACGGCGCCGAGTTCGTGCCCGAACGCCTCACGCTCGTCACCCCGCCGTGGAACTTCCCCGTCGCGATCCCCGCCGGCTCGACCCTCGCCGCGCTCGCCGCGGGCAGCAGCGTCGTCGTGAAACCGGCCGGTCAGGCCAAGCGCTGCGGCGCGGTCATGGTGCAGGCCCTCTGGGACGCCGGCGTGCCGCGAGACGTGCTCACCCTGGTCGACGTCGACGAGGGCGACCTCGGGCGGCACCTCGTGTCGCACCCGTCGGTCGACCGCGTCATCCTCACGGGGGCCTTCGAGACGGCCGCGCTGTTCACCAGCTGGCGCACCGACCTGCCCCTGCTCGCCGAGACCAGCGGCAAGAACTCGATCATCGTCACCCCGAGCGCCGACCTCGACCTCGCGGCCTCCGACGTGATCAAGTCGGCGTTCGGTCACGCGGGGCAGAAGTGCTCGGCGGCCAGTCTCGTGATCCTGGTCGGCTCGGTCGCCACCTCCGAGCGGTTCCGTCGTCAGCTCGTCGACGCCGCGTCGACGATGCGGGTGGGGCTGCCGTCCGACCCGACCACGCAGATGGGTCCGATCGTCGAGCCCGCGCACGGCAAGCTCGAGCGGGCGCTGACGACGCTCGGCGCGGGCGAGTCGTGGCTGGTGGAGCCGAAGCAGCTCGACGAGACGGGTCGGCTCTGGTCGCCCGGCGTCCGATCGGGTGTCGCGGCCGGCAGCGAGTTCCACCTGACGGAGTACTTCGGGCCCGTGCTCGGCATCATGACCGCCGCCACCCTCGACGAGGCGATCCGGCTGCAGAACGCCACCGACTACGGTCTGACGGCGGGTCTGCACACCCTCGATCCCGCCGAGCTCGAGATCTGGCTCGACGCCGTCGAGGCCGGCAACCTCTACGTCAACCGGGGCATCACCGGTGCCGTCGTGCGGCGCCAGCCGTTCGGCGGTTGGAAGAAGTCGTCGGTCGGCGCCGGGGCGAAGGCCGGCGGGCCCAACTACCTCGTCCACCTCGGCTCGTGGCGGCCGACCCCGCTCGTCGAAGCCCAGGAGGCGCGCCCAGGTTCGGCCGTCCTGGCGGCCGTCGAGGCCTCGACGCCGCTGCTCGGGGCGTCGAGCGCGTCGGCGCACGACGACCTGCGTGCCGCCGCCGCCTCCGACGAGCACTTCTGGGCGACCGAGTTCGGCGTCGCCCGCGACGTCAGCGGGCTCGGACTCGAGCGCGACCTGCTGCGCTACCGGTCCCTGCCGGTCACGGTGCGGGCGGCCGACGGCGCCGACCCCGCGGCCGTCGTGCGGGTGCTGCTGGCCGGTCTCCGGTCGGGCGCCCCGGTCACCGTGTCGTCGGCGATCGAGCTGCCGACGGCGCTCGTCTCGGCGCTGGGCCTCTCGGCGGGCTCCGTCACGCACGAGGACGACGCGTCCTGGCTCGGGAGGGTGCGCGCGGGGGGTCTGCGGACCGAGCGCGTGCGGTTGGTGACGGCTGCGGGAGACCCGACCCGCGCCTCCTCGGCTCTGTCGTCGGCTCTCGGCGGGGACCCGTCGGTGGCCGTGTTCGACGCCTCGGTGACGCCGACGGGGCGGCTCGAGCTGCTGCCGTTCCTCCGCGAGCAGGCCGTCGCGATCACGGCGCACCGGTTCGGCAACCCCGACCCGTGGAGCGACGCGGTCATCTGAGCGTGGTGCGGCGGGTCGGTGTCATCGGCGGCGGGTCAGCGCTGACCCGCCGCGGATGACGGGAACCCGCCGAACAGCCCGAGGGTCAGGCGCGCCGCACAGCCCGGGGCCCGCCGAACAGACCGGGGCGAGCCGCACAGCCCGGGGCGAGCCCTGCAGATCAGACCGTGGGCTGCCCGGCGGCGTACCAGGACGCGAGTCGCCGCAGGCCCTCGTCGACCCCGACGGCGGGCGTCCACTGCAGGTCGTGCTGCGTGCGCCGCTGGTCGAACCAGTGCGCGGTCGAGAGCTGCTCGGCCAGGAACCGGGTCATCGGGGGCTCGTCGGCTCCCGGGCGCACGGCCCAGACCCGTTCGACGAGCGACCCGGCGCCCCGTGCCACCCCCGCCGGAACCCGGAGGCGCGGTGCCGGGACACCGGCCGCCAGACAGATCCCCGCCATCAGGTCGGCCACCGTGCGCGGCTCGCCGTTGGTGAGCACGTACGCCCCGCCGCTGACGGCGTCGACCCGCTCGAGCGCCGCGGCGATGCCGGACGCCGCGTTGTCGACGTAGATCGAGTCGATCAGCGCCGCCCCGTGGCCGAGCAGCGGCAGTCGACCCGAGCGCGCGCGATCGACGATGCGGGCGACGAGCTGGGTGTCGCCGGGCCCCCAGACCAGGTGCGGGCGGACGGCCACGACGCGCAGATCGTCGCCCGCCGCCTGCAGCGCCACGAGCTCGGCCGCCGCCTTCGTGCGGGCGTAGTGGCCGCGGGCCCGGCTCGGCGAGGCGGGAGCGGCGTCGTCTCCGACGATGGACGAGCCGGCGTGCGCGACCGACGGCGACGAGACGAATACGAGGCGGGGCACCGAGGAGGCGCGCATCGCCGCGATCAGCGACCGCGTGCCGCCGACGTTGACGGCCTCGAACTCGGCGGGTGCGCCGGCCAGCGAGACCTTCGCGGCCAGATGGACCACCGCCTCCTGCCCCTCGACGGCGGCGGCGACCGCTGCCGGGTCGGTCATCGAGCCGAGCGCGTCGCGGACCCCGGTCACACCGGACGGCCGACGCTGGAACGTCGTGACCTCGTGCCCGGCCGCGGCGATCGCACGGGCGACGGCACCGCCGAGCAGCCCGCTGGCCCCGGTGACCAGCACCTTCACGGGCGGCGTCCGTCGCTCGGGAGCGGCGTACCGGCGGCGGAGGCGGGCGTGTTCGGCGCGAACGGGCGCGTCCACGCGCCCGTCTCAGCCGAACCCGCCCGGGTTCGCCCGGCTGAGGCGACCAGCACCTTCACGGGCGGCGCATCCTGTCGCCCGAGAGCACCGACGTCGCCCAGGCGGCGAGGCGTGAGCGGTCGATCTTGCTGTTGTGACGCACGTCGGTCGGCAGCGCCGGCACGACGAGGACGGCGGCGACGGGTCGACCCGAGGCCGCGCCGACGGCGTGGCGGACCTCGGCGGCGAGTGCGGCCGACGCGAGACCGGCACGGCGTGCGGGCGGCACGGTCTCGGCGACCACCACCACCTGCTGGGTGCCGGCCGGGCCGACGCCGACGACGGCCGCGCGGGCGATGCCGGCCCGCGCCTCCGCCGCCTGCTCGGACGCGACCGGGGTCAGCACGCCGCTCGCCGTCGTGATCACGTGCGGCAGACGCCCCTCGACCCAGAGGCGGCCCTGCTCGTCGAGGTGGCCGACGTCGCCGGTGCGGTGCCAGCGGCTCGTCGTGGTCGACCCGCGACGGCTGGCGCGGTGCGTCAGCCAGAGCCGGTCGTAGTGGTCTTCGACGTGCGCGGCCGAGACGACGATCTCGCCGGTGACGCCGGGCTCGGCGATCAACTCCGAGGAGGCGCGGCCCGCCTCGTCGAGAGCGGCGATCCGCACCGTCGTGGTCGCGCCGGGCAGCCCCACGCAGACACCGCCGGCGTCGGTGGCGCCGTCGGCGAGGCGCGCGGCGCGGTCGGCGGTCGCCGCACGGACCCCCTCGAGCGTGATGTCGGTCAGCAGCAGCCCCTCGGTCATGCCGTAGGGGGTGTGCGGGGTCGCGCCGGGCATCAGGTCGCCGGCGGCGGCGAGCAGCGACTCCGACACGGGCGCACCCGCCGACAGGAACGTCTCGACCCCGGCCAGCGCCGCGCGGTCGGCGGAGGTCAGCTCGCCGGAGGTGGCGACCACGTTGGTCAGCGCGGCGGGGGAGAGGAACACCACGGTCGCGTCGACGGCGGCGGTCGCGGCGGCCACGGCGCGCGCCGTCAGGGTGCGCGGCTTCGTGACGTCCATGTCGGGTGTCACGCTCGTCGCGCCGAGGGCGGGTCCGAGCAGGGCGAACGGCGCGAAGCCGGCGACGAGCCCGGTGCCCGGACCGACGCCGTACTGGGCGGCGAGGGCGTCGCGCAGCGCGGTCAGCTGCCGGTGGCGGTAGACGACGCCCTTGGCGGGGCCGGTCGAGCCCGAGGTGAAGAGTATGGCGGCCTCGGCGTCGCCGGTGGGCGACTCGGGCAGCTCGGCGAGGGCCTCGTGCGCGCGACGACCGAGCGCGGCGATCTCGGGCAGCGACGTCTCGACGCCGAGGGCGCGTCTCGTGACCCCCGGGAGGCGCGTGGTCGAGATCACGCGACCGGGCCAGCCGAGGGCTCGCGCGGCCGTGAGACCGGGCAGCTGCCCGATCACGTGGTCGGGCCACGCCCCGCGGACGGCGCGGGTCAGCCCGCGGACCCCGAGACCGGCGTCGGCGACGACCACCACGGCCCCGAGACGGAGGCAGGCGTAGAGCACCGCGGTGAGGTCGGCGCCGGGCTGCACGAGCAGCGAGACGCGGTCGCCGGGGCGGACGCCGTGCTTGCGGAGCCCGAGGGCGATCTCGCGGACCCGGCGGGAGAGCAGCCGCCAGCTGACGGACCGGGGGCCGTCCGACCCGGCGGGCACCATCTCGATCAGTGCGGTGTCGGAGCTGTCGGCCAGGGCGTCGAGGTACGACCAGAGCGGGCGGTCTTGAGAGGAGTCGACCCGCGCCTCCTCGGCGACGTGCTCGGCGGATGCCGCCGCAGCGGCGGCCGTGGCCTCGTCGGCCCCCGCTTCGACGGCCTTCCTGGCCGCAGCGGCACCGGTCGCGCCGGCGCCGTCGAGCCGCCCGGGGCCTGCCGGGGTCGACGGGTCGCCGGGAGTCTCGGCCCCCGCGACGGCGCCGTCGACGGTGGGCTCGGCGGGTGGCGAGCCGTCGGGGAGCCGGTCGCCCAGCCAGGTGAGCACGGCCGCGGCGTAGTCGACGTCCTCGGCGAGCAGGTGACCGGCGCCCTCGAAGCGGTGCACGTCGGCGTGCGGCAGACGCTCGATGAGATCGTCGAGGTAGCGGTCGCCGAAGATCGGGTCGAGGGGCCCCCACAGCATGAGCGACGGCACCGGCACCTCGCGCAGCGCCTCGGCGATGCGGTTCAGCTCGGGTGCGCTCTCGTGGTCGGCGTCGACCGGGATGTCGGCCACGAAGGCGCCGATGCCGCCGCGACGGGCCGCGGTGCGGTACGGGGCGCGATAGGCCTGCTTCACCTCGGCCGGCAGCGGCGGGTGACCGAGGGCGAGCGTCACGTCGACGAACGCCGTCGTGCCGACCGTCGCGCGCCCGAGCACGCCCCGGGCGAGTGCGAGTCGGAGCGGAGCGGGGATCGGGACGCCGCGCGGCTGGTGGATCGCCGTGTTGAGCAGCATCACACCGGCCAGCATCTCGGGGTGGTCCACCGCCCAGCCCATCGAGACGACGCCGCCCCAGTCGTGACCGAGCGTGACGACGGGGCCCTCGACGCCGAGCGCCTCGGTGAGGTCGCCCAGATCGAAGACGCGGCGCGCGAGGGTGTGCGGCGAACCGGTGCGTTCGGAGAAGCCCATGTCGAGCTGGTCGACGGCGACGACCCGCCAGGCCGGTCCGCCGGCGGAGGCCGTCTCGACGGTGGCCGCGACGAGCTCGCGCCAGAGGTACGACCAGGTCGGGTTGCCGTGCACGCACAGGATGGTGCCGACCGGCTCGACGTCGAGCCGGGCCAGCGCCTCGGCGTTGTCGAGCACGTGCCAGCGTCGGGAGGCGCGGTGCGAGCCGAGTCCGTACGGCACGTCGATGAGACGCGACCACGCGGGGTCGAGCCCTGCGAGCCCGTCGGGCGGCAGCAGGGCCGGTGCGGTCGACCGTGCGGCGCGGGGGAGGCGACTCACCAGGCGAGCTCCATCATCGCGGTGTTGATGCCCGAGCCAACTCCCATCAGCAGCACCCGGTCGCCGCGCGACAGGGTCTTGGACTCCTCCACCAGCGTGATCGGGATCGACGCGGGGCCGACGTTGCCGAGTGTGGGGTAGGTGAGCGGCACGCGCTTGCGGTCGATGCCGGCCGCCTTGACGAACGCGTTGGTGTGCACGTCGCTGACCTGGTGCATGACGTAGCGGTCCATGCCCTGCCAGTTCCACTCGGGCTTGGCCTCGCGCCAGGCCGAGACGACGAGCTCCATGCCGCGCTTGAGCAGAGCCTTGGCGTCGGTGAACATGCCGTCGACGCTGCCGACGCAGAGGTCGTAGTTCTCGGTCGCGGCGCGGGTCACACCGCCGAGGATGCGGTGGCCCTCGGGGTGCAGGTCGGCTCGGCCGATGACCGCGGCGGCGGCGCCGGAGCCGAGGGTGAGACTCGCGAACTCGCTCATGAAGTCGTCGCGGTCGAAGCCCTCGGTCAGCAGACGGTCGATCGTGTTGACCTGGACGTCGTCGGCGTCCTCGCCGTCGATGATCACGGCGTAGTCGATCTGCCCGGCGTCGATCAGCTGCGCGGCGAGGGTCATGCCGTTGACGAAGCCGAGGCAGGCGTTCGCGATGTCGAAGTTGGTCGCCGACGACGGGAGCCCGAGCCCGTGGTGCAGACGGACGGCGACGGACGGCTCGAGGTGCGGGCGCGTGACGGACGTGTTGATCAGCAGTCCGACCTGGTCGGGTCGGACGCCGGCCTCGGCGAGGGCGCGCTTGCCCGCGTCGATGGCCGCGACGTCGAAGCTCTGCTCGGGGCCCCAATTGCGGCGCTCGTGCACGCCGGCGACGCGCTGGAGGAGACCGGTCGGCATGCGGAGGCGCTTGAGGACGGGTCGCAGCTTCTCGTCGATGCTCTCGGAGGTGGTGACCCGTTCGGCCATCGTGCTGGCGACCGACAGCAACGCCGCGTTGCTGTGCCGGGTCGTGGCGTTTCCGTTCACCGGAACTCCCTGTCGAATTGTCTGGGTAGGCGTATGCCGGCGCGGCTGAACGAGCAGTGACGATCAGGGCCGGGAGATCGTGGCATCGAATCGATGCATCCTGACGAGTTTACGGCTCCCGTCTCTGAGCGGTTGCCAGGTTGCCGGGGCACAGACATGCCGATCGGGGCATGTTCGGACGTCATCCGCGGGGGTCGCGGGGCAGACGGACGACGGCGCGACGACCGCCGCGCGTCCACCAGACGAGGTCGGCGACGGCCCAGGCGATCGCCCCGGCCGCGGCGAGCAGCACGACGACGGTGACGACGGTGACCGAACCGCCTCCGACCAGCAGGGCCGCGACGATGCTCGCGACGACGATCAGGGCGCAGACGACGGTGACGACGGGCAGCACGCGACCACCCTGCTTGGTCAGCAGCCAGTTCGGCACGTCGGGGTCGACCCGGACCGTCTTCTCACGCATCCCGCCAGGGTAGTCTCGCGCGCCTCCTGCGGTCCCGCGCCCCGGGTAGCCTCGACGCATGAGCACCCCGCGCCGACCCTTCTGGATCCTGACCAAGACGGGCAGCGTCCTCCCTCCCGTCCTCGAGGCGGCGCTCGGCGTCTTCGGCCTCGTCGTCCAGATCGCCACGCTGACGTCGGGTCGCCCGGTCGAGCCGGTGGCCTACGTGGTGCTGGTCGTCGCCCTGCTGCTCATCGCACAGGGCGTCGCCGACCTCGTCTGGTGGTCGCGGGACGGCCGCCGGGACGCCGCACGTCAGGGCTGAGTCCTCAGCGGCGGACGACCAGAGCTGCCGACCACCGAGCCGCCGGCGAGTACCCGGCCTTCGAGCCCGTCGACTTGACGCGGATCTCGTGACCGACGTCCGACGCCCTGGTGCGGTACGTCAGGCCCGTGGCGCCGGCGATCGCCTTGCCGTCGCGCGTCCACTGCAGCGTCACTGCGGTGCCCGCGGTCCAGGTGCCCTTCTTGGCGGTGAGCGTGCTGCCGGCCTTAGCCGAACCCGAGATGGCGGGGGCCGGGGCGGTGAGCCGCAACGGGACGACCGTCGCCGCCTTCGAGGTGCGGGCGACCGCGGTGTGCCCCGGCTTGGTGCCGGTGACGACGACCGTCAGCGCTCGGTTCGCGTCGGAGGCCGTGGGCACGTAGGTCGGCGCCGTGGCCCGTGAGATCGACTTGCCGTCGCTCTTCCACTGGTACGAGAACGACGTGCCCGCCGTCCAGGTGCCGGTCTTCGTGCCCATCTTGCCGCCGACCTTCGGCGTCCCCGTTACCGCCGGCGTCGCACTCGCCAGAGGAGCGGGCGTGACGGCCACGGCCGCCGAGGTCTTCGACGCCGTCGTGTATCCGGTCTTCCTGCCCGTCACGACGAGGGTGATCTTCTTGCCGGCGTCCGCCGCGGTCGTGACGTAGCTCGCTCGTGCGGCCCCGGCGATGGCCGTGCCGTTGCGCAGCCACTGGTGGGTCAGCGCGGTGCCGCTCGTCCAGGTGCCGGTCTGGGCGGTGAGCGTCGCGCCCACGGTGGTCTTGCCGACGATCTTCGGCACGGGGACGGTCAGGGTCTTCAGCGCCGGGGCAGGAGCGGGAGCAGGAGCCGGAGCGGGAGCCGGGGCCGGAGCGGGAGCCGGGGCCGGGGCAGGAGCGGGAGCCGGAGCCGGGGCAGGAGCGGGAGCCGGGGCCGGAGCAGGCGTCGGGGTCGGCGTCGGTCGGGCCGGTGCGGTCGGCACGCTGACGGTGGCGGGGCTGCCGGGCGTGTACGCGTACTGGCTGACCCAGTCGATCTGGAGGTGGCCGTCGACCTTCGCGTCCGGCTTCGTGCCGTTGGTCGCGGTCTGCAGCACCCAGTGCATGGGCGTCTTGGGGATGTTCGTCGTGGTCGACGCCACGACGATGCCGTCGAGCAGGTAGCTGATCTTCTTCGGCGTCCAGTCGATCGTGTAGGTGTGCCAGTCGGTGTACGACGTGTGCGTGTCGACGGCCAGGTCGTTGTTCCACGGCGTGCCGAGCTGGTGGTTGAAGGCCTTGGTCGAGCCGTCCAGGCTGCCTTCGGGGAAGTTGATCTCGCCGTTCGCCCAGGTCTCGGCGTCGTCCCAGAGGAGGAAGGCCGTGCCGTAGCCGGGCAGGGCGTCGGCCTTCATCCGGATGCTGTAGCGCCCGTAGGTCTGGCCGCCCCACTGGCCGTTCATCAGGGGCACGGGTGCGGCGGCCCGCGGCACGCCGTCGGAGCCGGTGTGCAGGTGCATGTCGAGCAGCCCGTCGCGCACGGAGAGGATGTCGGACTCGTAGCGGCCGATCTGCCAGGTGTCGCCGAAGCCGTCGTAGCTCATCCACTGCTTCGCGTACGGACCGGGGAACCCGCCCTGGGCGATGGGGGTCGTGAAGTCGTCCTTGAAGTTCTGCGTCCACCCCGCGAGGTTCCCGTTCAGCAGGGTCTTCGAGGCGGCCGCCGCGTCCGTGGCCGTCTTGCCCGCGATGATCGAACCGGTGGCGGCCGAGGCGCTCTGCGTGCCCGTCGCGACGAGAACCGTCGCGAGGAGTGCGCCGGCGATCATCGTGGCGCCGATCGGCAGCGATCGTGAGTATGTCCGTGTGACCATGTCGCGGTGTGCCTTCCTTGGGATTTCGGAAGGGCGAGCGGGTGCATCGGGGGGTGGATCTGGCGCGACCCATCGATCGCTCGATGGGGTACAGCGCCCCGCGGTTCTTCGGGTTCCTCGGGGCGCGTCCAGTGTGCGCTCGGGGGACGGATGCCGTCATCCCCAAGACGGGTCGCCCTCGTTGGGGGGAGCGACAGGGCGTCTGTCCTCCTCCCTGTACCCCTTTCGGCGCGAGGCGTCTCGGATTCCCCGGTGAAGGGCCCCGGATGGAGGCGCGGCGGACGACGGAAGGCCCCGATCTCGGACGATCGGGGCCTTCGATGGAGCCGCCTGTCGGATTCGAACCGACGACCTTCGCTTTACAAGAGCACTGCGCTACCGGACTGCGCCAAGGCGGCTGACTCCACCACCCTACAAGCCCGGCGGCGAGGTCGGGAGCGGCCCGGGATGGGCGCACGCAGTGCATCTTCCCGCCCGCGATTGGCGCAGGAGCGGTCATCAGTGGTGAAGTAGGGGGAGACGGCGTCGGCCGTCGCCCGGCCCGGATCACGAGGAGCCCCCATGACCAACATCCTGACCGCCATCGGTTCGATCGTGCTGCTGCTGATCAGCTTCGCGCTGTTCGCCTACTCGTTCGGGTCGGGCGAGCCGAACGCGATCATCTTCTTCGCCGGCATCGTCGCCATGACCGGCTCGTTCTGGCTGCCGATCACGTTCGTGGGCACCAGCCAGAAGACCTGGTGACCTCTTAGGGTCGCAGACCACGAGACCCCGGTGCCTCGGCACCGGGGTCTCGTCGTGTCACGGGCGGGGCGGGCCGCTCAGATGCCGATCGACCTCGACGCGCTTGCGCGGCTTGTCGGCGTCGCGCGGCCGATCGCGACCCCCGACGTAGAGCCAGCCCAGCAGCTTCTCGTCGCCCGTCAGACCGTGCGCCGCGTGGACCTCGGGGGCCCGGGTGTGTGTGCCGGATCGCCAGAAGACGCCCCAGCCCTCGTCGTCGAGCACGAGCGACAGCAGGTGGGCGACACCCGAGGCGACGCTCTCCTGCTCCCATTCGGGCACCTTGCGACTGGGCTTCGGCGACGAGACCACCGCGACGACCAGCGGTGCCCGCAGCGACTTCTGCTCGAGCTTCTCGGCGTCCTTGCCCACGGCGCCGTCGGCCGCCGCCAGCGACCGGCCGATCAGTCGGCGGTCGTCGCCCCTCAGCTCGATGAGCCGCCAAGGGCGCATCGACGAGTGGTCGGCGACGGTCGCCGCCGCCTCGACGGCTGCGACGAGCTGCTCGTGATCGGGGGCGTCGTCGGTGACCTTCGACCGCGATCGACGCCGGGCGGCCGCAGCCGCGACGGTGCTCACCGGGTCACTCGGCGGTGGAGGAGGCGTCGTCGCCCTCGCGGAAGCTGAGCGAGACGGAGTTCATGCAGTAGCGGTCGCCGGTCGGCGTGCCGAAGCCGTCGGGGAAGACGTGGCCCAGGTGCGAACCGCAGTTCGCGCACCGCACCTCGGTGCGGGTCATGCCGAGGCTGTCGTCGTCGATCAGCTGCACGGCCTCGGGGTTCACCGACTCGTAGAAGCTCGGCCAGCCGCAGTTGCTGTCGAACTTGGTGCCGCTCTTGAACAGCTCGGCGTTGCAGGCGGCGCAGGCGTAGACGCCGGCGCGGCTCTCGTCGAGCAGCTCGCCCGTCCACGGGCGCTCGGTCGCGGCCTCGCGCAGCACGGCGTACTGCTCGGGGCCGAGTTCTGCTCGCCACTGCTCTTCGGACTTCTCGACCTTGTACGACACGGGTGACTCCTCAGTTCTCGGGACTCCCCATTCAACACGGTCCCCCCGACAGTCATTCCAGGGCGGCACCGGCGCCGGCCCGTCGCAGCCCCGTCCTCCCTAGAATCACGGCATGCTCCTCGCCGACCGGTTCCGCAGCCACGCCGACGCGTCCGCCCGTGAGCAGTCCCCTCTGTACGCCGAGTGGTCGCTCGGCATCGCCGGCGACCCCGACGTGCTCGCGCTGATCGAGAGGGCTCCGGAGGCGCGGCGCCAGCCCGCCCTCGTGCTCGCCGTGTCGCGCTGGCTGGGCGCCCCCCTCGCACCGTGGCCGCGCCTCCGGGAGTGGATGCTCGCCCACCCCGACGCCCTCCTCGCCGAGCTCGCCCGTCGGACGACCCAGGTCAACGACGTCCGCCGCCTCGGGCCGGTGTCGCTCGCGCTGGCCAGGCTCGAGGGCCCGGTGGCCCTGCTCGAGGTCGGCGCCTCGGCGGGGCTCTGCCTGTTCCCCGACCGGTACGCGTTCCGGGCCGACCTCCGCGGCGCGGGCCGCGACGAGCAGGCGCGCTGGGGCGCGGCCGACAGCGACGTCGTCGTCGAGCTCGACGTCGACCTCGGAGACTCCCCGCTGCCGCACGACGAGTGGCCTCGCCGGGTCGTGCTGCCCGAGATCGTCTGGCGGGCCGGTCTCGACCTGGACCCCGTAGACGTCACCGACCCCGCCGCGGTCTCGTGGCTCGAGACGTCGCTGCCGCCCGGGCCGTCGGAGCGGGTGGATCTGCTGCGGCGGGCCGTCGCGATCGCCCGGAGCGCGCCTCCTCGGCTCGTCCGCGGCGACGCCGTCGACGGGCTGGCCGCCCTGGCCGCGACCGCCCCGTCGGACGCGCGGCTCGTCGTGGTCTCGACCGGCACGCTCGTCTACCTGCCCGGTCGCCGGCGCCAGGCCTTCGTCGACGCCGTGCGCGCCCTCGGCGCCACCTGGGTGTCGTACGAGCGGCGCGATCTGCTGCACGACGTCGTGGCGGAGGTGCCGGAGGGCGTCGCGCCGGGCGACGGGTTCGCCGCGCTCGCCCTCGACGGCCGGGCCCTCGCCGTCGGCGACGCTCACGGCAGGCGAGTGCGACTGCTCCCCTCCTGACCCGGCGCGGAGGGCTGCGCCTGAGGCGGCCCGGAGGCGGCCGCCCGTAGGATGACGACGATCGAGAGGGCGGGTGATGGGCGACAGCGGTGCGACTGGCGACGACGGGACGGTCATCGGGCTCTCCGAGCGCGACCGCGCGATCCTCGACCTCGAGCAGTCCACCACGGGGTCCGCGCGCCAGAAAGAGGCCGTGATCCGACGCGATCTCGGTCTCTCGACGGCCCGGTACCAGCAGCTGCTCAACTCGCTCATAGACCGACCGGCTGCACTGGCCTACGCGCCGATGCTCGTGGGGCGTCTGCTCCGACTCCGCGACGCCCGCTCGCTCGCCCGCACGACCCGATCGTTCGGGCCGCCGACCCGCTGACCCGCCGACCGCCGACCCGCCGCCCCGCTGCACGCCGACCCGCCGACAGAGCGCCCGACGCCCGCCGAACCGACGCCCGCCGACCCAGAGAAGACCGACAGCACATGCCGAAGTTCCCCCGCGACCGTTTCGACGACCTGCCCGCCGATCTGCAGAGGGTCGGCGCGCACCGGTCCACCCCGAGGCGGGGCCGTGGGCTGGTCGTCTTCGCCTGGGCCGCTCTCGCGACGGGCGTGCTGGTGGGCGGCGGGGTCGTCGCCCTGGGCGTGCTGAACGACAGCATCCAGTTCGACGCCCCCACGACGACCGTCACCGAGACGGCCGAGGCGGAGGCGCCCGACGACACCGCCTCCGCGACGCCCACGGAGGCTCCCGTGACCGACCCCGCCGACGTCGACCCCTCCGTCACGATCGCGGTGCTGAACGGGACGTCGACCGCGGGTCTCGCGACCGCCGCCTCCGCCGACCTCGAGGCCGCCGGGTACACCGTCGCCACCCAGGGCAACGCGGGCGACACCTCGGCCACGACCTCGACCGTCTACTACGCCGACGCCGCCGACGAAGGGGTCGCCCTCGGGCTCGCCCAGACGCTCGGCGTCGCGGCGACGGCCGTCAGCTCGGCGTTCCCGAACGCGTCGGTGACGGTCGTGCTCGGCGCCGACTACACGCCCTGAGGGCGACCGGGCCGAGGAGGCGCGGGTCGCGATCACCGCGCACCGCACCTCCCCGGGTCGCCCGCGACGTCACTTGCACTCTCACCGGGCGAGTGCCAGAATCGTCACTGGCACTCGCGACACGTGAGTGCCAAAGCTTCTGCTTCATGACGTCCGGGAGGGACGAAAAACACACATGGCTAAGATCATTGCTTTTGACGAAGAGGCCCGTCGTGGCCTCGAGCGTGGCCTGAACATCCTGGCCGACGCGGTTAAGGTCACGCTCGGCCCGCGTGGTCGCAACGTCGTGCTCGAGAAGAAGTGGGGCGCCCCCACCATCACGAACGACGGCGTGTCCATCGCGAAGGAGATCGAGCTCGACGACCCGTTCGAGAAGATCGGTGCGGAGCTCGTCAAGGAGGTCGCGAAGAAGACCGACGACGTCGCCGGCGACGGAACCACCACCGCCACCGTGCTCGCTCAGGCGCTCGTCCGTGAGGGCCTCCGCAACGTCGCCGCAGGCGCCGACCCCATCTCGCTGAAGCGCGGCATCGAGAAGGCCGCTGCGGCCGTCTCGGCTCAGCTGCTCGCCGACGCGAAGGACATCGAGACCAAGGAGCAGATCGCTGCCACGGCCTCGATCTCCGCCGCAGACCCCACCATCGGCGCGCTGATCGCCGAGGCGATCGACAAGGTCGGCAAGGAGGGCGTCGTCACCGTCGAGGAGTCCAACACCTTCGGCACCGAGCTCGAGCTCACCGAGGGCATGCGCTTCGACAAGGGCTACCTGTCGCAGTACTTCGTCACCGACCCCGAGCGCCAGGAGGCCGTCTTCGAAGACGCCTACGTGCTCATCGTCAACTCGAAGATCTCGAACATCAAGGATCTCCTCCCCATCGTCGACAAGGTGATCCAGAGCGGCAAGCAGCTGCTCATCATCGCCGAGGACGTCGACGGCGAAGCGCTGGCGACCCTGGTCGTCAACAAGATCCGCGGCATCTTCAAGTCGGTCGCCGTCAAGGCCCCCGGCTTCGGCGACCGTCGCAAGGCCCAGCTGCAGGACATCGCGATCCTCACCGGTGGTCAGGTCATCGCCGAAGAGGTCGGCCTCAAGCTCGAGAACGCGACGCTCGACCTCCTCGGTCGTGCCCGCAAGGTCGTCATCACCAAAGACGAGACGACCATCGTCGAGGGTGCCGGCGACCCCGAGCAGATCGCGGGTCGCGTGCGTCAGATCCGCAGCGAGATCGAGGCGACCGACAGCGACTACGACCGTGAGAAGCTCCAGGAGCGTCTCGCGAAGCTGGCCGGCGGCGTCGCCGTCATCAAGGCCGGCGCTGCGACCGAGGTCGAGCTCAAAGAGCGCAAGCACCGCATCGAAGACGCCGTGCGCAACGCCAAGGCCGCCGTCGAAGAGGGCATCGTCGCCGGTGGTGGCGTCGCTCTCATCCAGGCCGGCAAGACCGCTCTGGCCGAGCTGCAGCTCGAGGGCGACGAGGCGACGGGTGCGAACATCGTCCGTGTCGCCATCGACGCTCCGTTGAAGCAGATCGCCTTCAACGCGGGCATGGAGCCCGGCGTCGTGGCCGACAAGGTCCGCGGCCTGCCCATCGGTCACGGCCTCAACGCCGCGACCGGCGAGTACGTCGACATGATCGCCGCCGGCATCATCGACCCCGCCAAGGTCACGCGCTCGGCGCTGCAGAACGCCGCCTCGATCGCCGGTCTGTTCCTCACGACCGAGGCCGTCGTCGCCGAGAAGCCCGAGAAGAACCCGGCCCCGGCCGGCGACCCCACGGGTGGCATGGACTTCTAGTCCGTACCGCACCACCGCACCACCACAAGGGCGGCTCTCCTCCGGGAGGGCCGCCCTTCGGCGTGTGCGCCACGACACCCCGCCCGAAGCCGCGCAGCACCCCGAGACCCGCGCGGCACCCCGCCCGAAGCCGCGCAGCACCCCGAGAGGCGCGCAGCACCCCGAGACCCGCGTAGCACCCCGAGACCCGCGCAGCACCCCGCCCGAAGCCGCGCGGCACCCCGAGACCTGCGCGGCACCCCGCCCGACGCCGCCCAGCACCCCGAAACCCGCGTAGCACCCCGAGATATGCGGGTGTTGCGCGGGTTTCGGGGTGTGGGGTGCGACGGCGGGCGCCGCGGGCGCCGCGGGCGCGGCGGGCGCCGCGGGCGCGGCGGGCGCCGCGGGCGCGGCGGGCGCCGCGGGCGCCGCGGGCGCCGCGGGCGCCGCGGGCGGCTAGGCGGGCTGCGGGCCGGCCGCGGGGGCGGTGGTGACAGGGGCGTCGGCGGGCATCAGGGGCAGTGCCACCTGGAACGTGGCGCCGCCGCCGGGGGTGTCGCGCACGTCGACGCTGCCGCCGTGCGCCGCGACGATGCCCGAGACGATCGCGAGTCCCAGCCCGCTGCCCCCGGTGTCGCGGGTGCGCGACGAGTCGGCTCGCCAGAACCGCTGGAAGATCTTCTCGCGGATCTGCGGCGGGATGCCCTCGCCGTGGTCGACGATCGCGAACGTCGCGACGCCGCGACCCGGGTCCGACTGCACCACGATCTCGATCGGGCTGTCGTGCTCGGTGAAGCGCATGGCGTTGCCCATCAAGTTGGTGATCACCTGACGGATCTTGTTCTCCTCGCCGAGCACGATGGCGTGCGCCTCGTCGAGGGGTGTCTGCTCGACGGGCACGACGGCCGCGCTGCCGTCCGCGTTGCGGCCGCCGCGGGCACGCAGGCTCCGGAGGCGCGCGAGGGTGGCCCCCGCGAACGTCGCCGGTGCGCCGCCCGCCGTCGCCGACCCCGGCGCGACGGGCGCCACCGGGCCGGTCATCCGGCTCTCGACCGGGGCGCCGGGCGCCGCGTCGACCGCGGGCTCGGCCGCCTCGCCGTCATCCGCCGGGGTGGCCGAGGGGACGACCGGGTCGAGCACGAGCACCTCGATGTCGCGGTCGGGGTTCGAGGCCATCGTGTCGAGGGCGGAGTCGCGGGCGAGTTGCACGAGGTCGACCGGGCCGAGCTCGAGCGGCTTCGACTCGTCGAGACGAGCCAGCTGCAGCAGGTCCTGGACGAGCACCCCCATCCGGATGGCCTCTTTCTCGATCCGCTCCATGGCCTGGGCGACGTCCTCCTCTTTCGTGAGGGCGCCCATGCGGTACAGCTCGGCGTAGCCGCGCAGACTGACGAGCGGGGTGCGGAGCTCGTGGCTCGCGTCGCCGACGAAGCGCCGCATCTGGTCGATGGTCTTCGCGCGGTCGTCGAATGCGTCGTCGATGCGGTTCAGCATCGTGTTGAGCGATCGATTGAGTCGCCCGACCTCGGTGTTGGGCGTGGTCGAGTCGAGACGCTGGCTGTAGTCGCCGTCGGCGAAGCGCGCGGCCGTGGCCTCGACGTCACGCAGCGGGGAGAACGTCGATGTGACGAGCAGCCGGGTGAGGGCGGCGCCGAGCACCACGACCGAGACGCCGAAGCCGAGGAAGATCCCGCCGAAGCGGTTGATCGTCGCGTTGGTCGCGGCGAGGTTCGTGCCCGTCACGATGGTGGCGTCGATGGTCTGCGTGGAGCCGGTCGTCGAGGTCAGCGTGAGCGGCTTGACCGTGGCGTAGACCCGCCACTCCTGATCGTGGGTGCGGTTGTCGACGCTCTGCGCCTCGCCCCCGGCCGACTCGGCCACGGTGACCCCGCCGAGCACGGGCCCGACGCCGTCCTCCAGCAGGTCGCTGGTGTCGCAGATCATGCTGCCGTCGGGGTTGAGGATCGCCAGGTAGCTCGACTTGTCGCCGAAGTTGATGGTGCACGACGTGCCGTTGCGCGATGCGCCGGTGAAGCTGTCGGCCGACGTCTTCAGCTGCGTGTCGACCTGCCCGTAGAGATAGGTGCTCAGCACGGTCATGGTGCCGAGCCCGGCGACAAGGAGACCGAGGGTGACGAGGGTCACCGTGATGCCGGTGATCTTCGTGCGGATGGAGATCTCGTTCCACCACTGCGAGAGGCGTGCGTGCATAAGGGCGTCAGACTACCGAGAACGCCTGGGAGCCGAGGCTCCCAGGCGTTGGTGACGGCGGTGCGGGCGACTAGCTCTTCGACGCCTTGAGCATGTAGCCGAAGCCGCGCTTGGTCTGGATGATCGGCTCGGCCGAGAACTGGTCGAGCTTGCGGCGCAGGTACGAGATGTAGCTCTCGACGATGCCGGCGTCGCCGTTGAAGTCGTACTCCCACACGTGGTCGAGGATCTGGGCCTTCGACAGCACGCGGTTGGGGTTCAGCATGAGGTAGCGCAGCAGCTTGAACTCGGTCGGGCTGAGCTCGATGGCCGTCTCACCGATCGTGACCTCGTGGGTGTCCTGGTCCATCGTGAGCTCGCCGGCGCGGATGATCGCGTCTTCGTCCTCGTTCATGGTGCGGCGGAGGATCGCCTTGATGCGGGCGACGATCTCGTCGAGGCTGAACGGCTTGGTGACGTAGTCGTCGCCGCCGACGGTCAGACCCGTGATCTTGTCTTCGGTGTCGTCTTTCGCCGTGAGGAACAGGATCGGCGACGTGTAGCCCGACGACCGCAGGCGCTTGGTCACGCCGAAGCCGTTCATGTCGGGGAGCATCACGTCGAGGATGATCAGGTCGGGCTCTTCTTCGAGGACGGCCGAGATGGCCTGCGCGCCGTTGCCGACTGCCCGGACTGCGAAGCCCGCGAATCGCAGGCTCGTCGTCAGGAGGTCGCGGATGTTCGGTTCGTCATCGACGATAAGGATCTTCGGGCCGTCACTCATGGGATAAGTATCTGCGCGCCTCCTCGGTGTTCCCTGTGAGCAGGAGGCACGTCAGCCGCATGCGGGCATCGTGTCGGCCCTCAGGACGCCGGGTCGGTCCATTCGACGTTCGGCACGAGCGCGATGCGGGTCGTCAGCTCGAGCAGCTCGTCGGGCACGGCGAGGGTGAAGTCGACGCCCTCGCGATGCTCGAGGACGGCGGTGTAGCCGGAGGCGCGGGTGATCTGCCACCCCGGGAACTCCTCGACCGGGGCTGCGACGACCCGCGCCTCCTCGGCGTCGTCGGTGGCGCCGATCGCGGTGAGACCGGCGAAGAGGTGGTCTTTGACCGGCGAACCGGCGAGGAGGTCGCTGCGGTCGAGCACGTCGGGGTCGGGGCTCCACGTGACGATGCTGAGCTGCGAGCCGGCGTGCAGTCCGCCCTGGACCTCGTAGGTGCGCTCGACGGCCACGACCACCGATGCGTCCCAGTCGGCGAACCGGGCGCGCTGGCCGCGGAACTCGATCGCGTCGTGCTCGAGCGACGCGACGAGCGGACCGAAGGTCGCGAACGGGGCCTGATCGGCCGCGAACACGCGACGGAGTCCGTCGCGCCAGAGGTCGTCGTCGCCGAGCGGCAGATCGGACTCGGAGGCGGTGCTCATGCGGCGAGGGCCGGCGAGTCGAGGATCGTGTAGCTGTAGCCCTGCTCGGCCAGGAACCTCTGGCGGTTCTGCGCGAAGTCCTGATCGACCGTGTCGCGGCTCACCAGCGTGTAGAACGACGCCGGCAGCCCCGACTTCTTCGGGCGGAGCAGGCGACCCAGCCGCTGCGCCTCCTCCTGGCGCGAGCCGAACGACCCGCTCACCTGGATGGCCACGGTGGCCTCGGGCAGGTCGACCGAGAAGTTCGCGACCTTCGAGACGACCAGCACCTTCACCTCGCCGTCGCGGAACGCCTGGTAGAGCCGCTCGCGCTCGTCGATCGGCGTGGCACCGGTCAGGGTCGGGGCGTCGAGGGTCTCCGCGAGCTGCTCGAGCTGGTCGAGGTACTGCCCGATCACGAGGATCTGCTCGCCGTCGTGGCGGGCGACGAGATCGCGGACGACACCGAGCTTGGCCGGGGCGGTGGCCGCGAGACGGTACCGCTCGTCGTCGGGGGCGGCCGCGTACTCGAGCCGCGCCTCCTGAGGGAGGTCGACCCGCACCTCGTAGCAGGACGCCGGCGAGATGTAGCCCTGCGCCTCGATCTCCTTCCAGGGAGCGTCGAAGCGCTTGGGGCCGATCAGGCTGAAGACGTCGCTCTCGCGGCCGTCCTCTCGGACGAGCGTCGCCGTCAGGCCGAGTCGACGGCGGGCCTGCAGCTCGGCCGTCAGCTTGAAGACCGGAGCGGGGAGGAGGTGCACCTCGTCGTAGACCACCAGACCCCAGTCGAGGGCGTCGAGCAGCGACAGGTGCGTGTACTTGCCGCCCCGACGCGCCGTGAGGATCTGGTACGTCGCGATCGTGACGGGCTTGACCTCCTTGACCGAGCCCGAGTACTCGCCGATCTCGTCTTCGGTGAGCGAGGTGCGCTTCAGCAGCTCGTCGCGCCACTGCCGGGCCGACACCGTGTTGGTCACGAGGATGAGCGTGGTCGTGCCCGCCGCAGCCATGGCGCCCGCGCCGACCAGGGTCTTGCCTGCGCCGCAGGGCAGGACGACGACGCCCGAGCCGCCGTCGAAGAAGTTGTCGATCGCCTGCTGCTGGTAGCCGCGCAGCTGCCAGTCGCCCTGGTCGAGGTCGATCGCGTGCGGGGTGCCGGGCGTGTAGCCGGCGTGGTCCTCTGCGGGCCAGCCGAGCTTGACGAGCTGCTGCTTGACCTCGCCGCGCGCCCAGGGCAGGAGCTCCCAGACGGTGTCGCTGCGGCGGACGCCGAGCAGCTCGCCGATCTTCTTGACCCGGGTGACCTCGCTCAGCACGGTGTCGTCGGTGCCGCGCAGCACGAGCGTGTCGCCGTCGCGCTCGATGACGATGCGCCCGTAGCGGGCCACCGTCTCGGCGATGTCGACCGAGACGCTCTGCGGCACGGGGAACTTCGAGTACTTCTCGAGCGTCTCGAGCATGTCTTCGGCGGTGTGGCCCGCGGCCCGCGCGTTCCACAGGCCGAGTCGGGTGATGCGGTAGGTGTGCACGTGCTCGGGCGCCCGCTCGAGCTCCGCGAACACCGAGAGGTCGTGACGTGCGTCGTCCGACTGGGGGTGCGCGACCTCGAGCAGGACGGTGCGATCGCTCTGGACGATCAGGGGGCCGGTCATGAGGGTCGAGTCTAGGCGCGCCTCCTGCGGTCGTCCTCAGGTGGTGCGGGGACGCCGCGTGCGGGTCGGATCAGCGCGAGCTCGACACCGCGACCACGTGCGAGAGCGGCAGGGTGCGCTCGACGTCGGACTTCTTGTCGCGCCCGCGCAGACGGCCGCCGCCCACGCCGGTGGGCTCCATCTCGAGCGACGACGTCGTGCCGTCGGGCTGCTCGATCGAGATCGTGACGGTCAGCCGGCCTTTGACGGCCGCGTCGAGCTGACGGGCGATCCAGGCGCGGTCGGTCGTCTCGGTGCTGCCCTCGTTCTCGGCCGACAGACGTTCGACCATCTCGCGCAGCTGGTCGCGCGCCGGTGCGGGCACGGGGCGCCGGGGGCGGCGGCGGACGGGCGGCGTGACCGAGATGCCCGTCTCGTCGAGCACCACGACGGGGTAGCGCTCGTCGCTCAGGGCCCAGAAGACCGTGTCGCGTTCGAAGCGGCTGACGATGCGGAGCCCGTCGAGGCGGCGCAGCGCGAGCGGCGACAGCGCATGGTCGACCTCGAGGGTGTCGATGCTGGTGTGCTCGTCGGCCTCGACGAGCGTGACGGCGTCAGCGGGGAACCCGGGCGTGCCGGGCTCGACGCCCGACACCCGGTAGCGGCCGTGCCGCTCGGCGGACTGCTGCACGAGGTAGTCGAGCGGCTGGGGGATGCCCGTCGCCGAGATCTCGCCGAGGAACGCCCGGAGCGTGTCGGCCGTCTCGCCCTCGCTCAGCGCCCGCTGCACGCCGCCCTCGGTGATGCGGTACGTGGCGGCGAGCCCGGCGCTCTCGACGACCGCGATGACCCGGAGGCGCGCATCCAGCGCCGGGGACAGCGGACCGGGCGAGACCACGGTGAGGTCGTGCTGCAGATAGACCTGCTCGACCGCCTCGGGCAGCAGCTCGGCGACCCGCGATCGTGCGGCGCCGGCACCCTCGCGGAACAGCGCGAGCGCCGCCGAGGTGGGCACCCCGCCGGAGCTCAGACCGAGCAGCTCGGCGGAGCGCGAGAACGCGGCCAGGCGCTCGGGCACCCACGCCGCACCCGCGGGGTAGGCCCAGAGCGTGAACTCGCGGAGCGGCTCGCCCCACGAGGTCTCGACGCGCTGACGCAGCACGGCGACGATCTCGGGCGGCAGCGAGTCGAGCCACGAGCTCGTCAGGGCCTCCCAGCGGTCGGGCCACGACGAGGCCAGCCAGGCGTTCGCCTCGGCGGTGACGACCCAGCCGTCGGGGCTCGTGCGGGCGAGCCCCGCGCGGGTCGTGATGCCCAGCAGCGTGCTGACGTCGTCGACGTCGATGCGCGCGGCCTCGGCGAGGCGGCGCGTCTCGGGCAGCGCGAGCCCGCCCTTGGCCAGCTCGCGGGCCGGCGACTGCTCGAGCGCACGGAGGATCTCGGCAACCTCGATCACGATGGCGTAGAGGCGCTCGGACGATCGCGCGTCGACGGCCTCCCGATCGATGTCGTCGACCGCCTCGAGCACGACCGGCGGTCTCTCGTCGGCCAGCCGCTCGGCGGAGAGCAGCGGGTCGTCGTCGAGGCGCTCGCCGACGGCGTCGGGGGTGGCGACGATGCGGCCGTCGGTCGACGGCACGAGCAGGAAGAGGTCGAGGAGGTGCGCGACGGCCGTCTCGACCGGCGAGAGGGCGTCGTCGGCGGGGCCCGCCAGACGCTCGGCGAGCGTCGCCGTGTCGGCCGGCTCGCGTGCCGCCTGCAGCAGTCGCAGCTCGGTGCGGTCGAGGCGCGACAGCACGTCGCGCACCGAGGCCGGCTCGAGCAGCGAGTCGGCGAGGTCGAACGCGTCGTGGACGGTCGAGGGGCGCAGCTGTCTGGCCGACAGGCGTCGGAGCAGATCGTCGGTCGGGGCGCTGCGAAGCACGCCCGCGAGATCGAGTGCACTGGTCATTGGGGTCGACCTCCGAAGATTGCGCAGCCGGGTGCTGCGTCTACCGTGTGGTGCCCCGGTTCTCTCGCACACGTCGGGCAGCGCTGGCGACGACGTAGGCGATGATCAGCAGGATGGCGAGGGGGAGACCGATGAGCGGCAGCACGCTGATCGCCGGCCAGACGCCGACCGTGTAGTCGGAGACGCCCGTGACGCTTCCGATCAGACGGACGACGAAGGCGACGATCGACAGGACGACGATCGCCGCGATCATGAAGATCAGCACGCGTTCAGTACGATGGACGCTCGTCGGCGTGCTCTCGTCGGTCTTCTCAGCCACCTGCACAGGATAGCGGGGGCGCGCCCCGACCTCTCGCTCTAAACTGAGGTCGCTTTCACCCCCACCTCTTCTAGGAGTCAAGTCATGCCCACCGGCAAGGTCAAGTTCTACGACGACGAGAAGGGCTTCGGCTTCATCAGCAGCGATGACGGCCACGAGGTCTTCCTCCACGCGTCGGCCCTGCCCGCCGGCACCGTGGGTGTCAAGGCGGGGACCCGTCTCGAGTTCGGCATCGCCGACGGCAAGCGCGGTGCGCAGGCCCTCTCGGTGCGCGTGCTCGAGGCCGCACCGAGTCTCGCGAAGATGAGCCGGCGCTCGGCCGACGACATGGCGGTCATCGTCGAGGACCTCGTGAAGGTGCTCGACAAGGCCGGCGGAGACCTCCGCCACGGTCGCTACCCGCAGAACGGCGCCCGCATCGCCGTCCTCCTCCGAACCGTCGCCGACTCCTTCGATGCCTGACGCCGTGACGACCCCCTGGTCCGAGCTCGCGCGCCGCGCCCTGCTCGAGATCACCCCCGACGAGACGATCGGCGCCGAGGCCCCGCCCGTCGACGACGAGCCGGGGGTCACCTCGGTCCGGTTCGCGACCCTGCTGCCCGGTTACCCCGGCTGGTTCTGGACGGTCAGCGTCGCGCACCTCGAGGGCGAGGAGCCCTCGGTGCTCGAGGCCGAGCTGATGCCGGGCGACGACGCCCTCATCGCACCCGACTGGGTGCCGTGGGCCGACCGGCTTGCCGAGATGCAGGCCCAGGAGGCGCGCGACGGCGCCGAGGGCGACGACGAGTCGGACGATGACGAGTCCGACGACGAGGACGACTCGGATGACGACGACTCCGACGATGACGACGACGATTCAGACGACGAGGACTCCGATGACGAGGACGAGTCGGACGAGGGCGACTCCGACGACGATGCGCCGCGCGGCAGCATCGTGCACGGGGGCGACGTCGACGGCGTCGACATCGACGACCTCGACGTGACGACGGACGGCGGATCGTCCGACGACGACGACGACGACGACGACGACGACGACGATGACGACGACGACGACTCGGACGACGACGACTCCGACGACGGCCAGCAGGCCGACGTGGGCTCGACCCGGGGCGAGCAGTCCGGCAGCGGCAGGCCGCGGAGGCGTCGACGGCGGTAGATGATCTCAGGGGCGCACGCCGCGCCTCCTCGGCACTCCACGGTGTCGGACGACGAAGACCCCCTCGCCTGATGCGAGGGGGTCTTCGTCGTCTGCGGACCCGACCGTCAGACGGCCAGGGCGCTCACGACGTGGTCGATCGAGCGGATGAGCTGGCGGACGTCGTCGGGCTCGATGGCCGCGAAGGTGGCGACGCGCAGCTGGTTGCGCCCGAGCTTGCGGTACGGCTCGGTGTCGACGATGCCGTTCTGCCGCAGGACCTTCGCGACCGCGGCGGCGTCGATCGACTCGGCGAAGTCGATCGTGGTGACGACCTGCGAGCGGTGCGACGGATCGACCACGAAGGGCGTCGCGTAGTCGGACGCGGTCGCCCAGTCGTAGAGGGCCGACGACGACTCGCGCGTGCGGGCGTCCATCCCGGCGAGGCCGCCGTTGTCGAGCATCCAGCGCGTCTGGTCTTCGAGCAGCAGCAGGGTGGTGAGCGCCGGGGTGTTCAGCGTCTGGTTCAGCCGCGAGTTGTCGACGGCGTTCTTCAGGCTGAGGAACTCGGGGATGTACCGGCCGCTCGCGGCGACGCGCTCGACGCGCTCGATCGCCGCGGGGGAGAAGAGGGCGAGCCACAGACCGCCGTCGCTGGCGAAGTTCTTCTGCGGGGCGAAGTAGTAGACGTCGGCCTGCGTCGCGTCGAAGTCGATGCCCCCGGCCGCGCTCGTCGCGTCGACCACGGTCAGCGCGCCGGCGTCGCCGTCGACCCGGGTGACGGGGGCCATCACGCCGGTGGACGTCTCGTTGTGCGGCCAGGCGTAGACGTCGACGCCCTCGAGCACCTCGACCTCGGCCAGTGCGCCGCCCTCGGCCGTGATCACGTGCGGCGCCTCGAGCCAGGGCGCCGCGTTGGCCTTGGCGAACTTGGAGCCGAACTCGCCGAACGACAGGTTCTCGGCGCGCTTCTCGACGAGGCCGAACGCCGCGGCGTCCCAGAAGGCGGTCGAGCCGCCGTTGCCGAGCACGACCTCGTAGCCCTCGGGGATGCGGAACAGCTCGCCGAGGTCGGCGCGCACCCGCCCGACCAGGTCTTTGACCGGCGCCTGCCGGTGCGAGGTGCCGAGGAGGCTCGCCCCCGCGGTGACCAGGTGCTCGAGCTGTGCGCCGCGGATCTTCGACGGCCCGCAGCCGAATCGACCGTCGGTGGGCAGGAGGTCAGTGGGAATCGAGATGTCCGCCATGCGTCGATCCTAGTGACCGCGGCGGAGCGTCCAGCGTGCAGCCACTAGGCTGACGGGGTAGTCCACGCGTTCCACCGGGAGGCCCCTGTTGACCGATCTCGTCGACACCACAGAGATGTACCTGCGCACGATCCTCGACCTCGAAGAAGAGAACATCGTGCCGCTGCGTGCGCGCATCTCCGAGCGCCTCGGCCACTCCGGTCCGACCGTCTCGCAGACGATCGCCCGGATGGAGCGCGACGGTCTCGTCGTCGTCTCGGGCGACCGGCACCTCGAGCTGACCCACGACGGGCGCAGCAAGGCGACCCACGTGATGCGCAAGCACCGCCTCGCCGAGCGCCTCCTCGCCGACGTCATCGGCCTCGACTGGGCGTACGTCCACGACGAGGCCTGCCGGTGGGAGCACGTGATGAGCGAGCAGGTCGAGCGCCGCCTGCTCGAGATGCTCGACCACCCGACCGAGTCGCCCTACGGCAACCCCATCCCCGGTCTCGACGAGCTCGGCGACTCGCCGGCCGGTCGGTTCCTCGACGGGGTCGTCAACCTGGTGCAGGTCGTGGCCGAGAACCCCGAGGGCGTCACCCGCCCGATCCGCCGTCTGGCCGAGCCGGTGCAGTTCGAGCCCGAGCTGCTGCAGCAGCTGCAGAACGCCGGGGTCATGCCCGGCAGCTCGGCGACCGTCACCGCTGCCGGCTCGTACGTCTTTGTGCAGGCCGAGGGTCGTGACGAGGGCCTCGAGCTGCCCAACGAGGTCGCGCAGCACATCTACGTGTCGAGCTGATTCCCAGCCCTCGTTCGGCTGTTTACCAATTCGTTACAAATATCCCTCTCGGGGATGATTTCACGCAGGGCTTCGCGTACAGTCGCAGAGTCCCTCGGCCAGGAAGCCGGTCGCGGGATCCGTGGCAAGACGTCTCGCAGCTCCCGTCTCTTGCCATGAGACGTTGATCTGACGAACGGACGGGCCAGCATCCCTAGTGCTGTCGAGACGCCGGAGAACCACCCTCTTGACCCAGCCTGTTCCCGCCCGACACGAGAACGAGCAGCCGAAGACCGCTGCCCTCCGCACCCCCTCCGACCTCCCGACCCGTTCGTCGCTCCGACGCGCCGCGGCCGCCGCCCCTGCACCGCGACGCCGGACGAGCGCTCGCCGCACGGCCGTCTCGGTGACCGTGATGACGCTGACCGCCGGTCTCTTCGGCACGCTGGCCCTTCCCGCGTTCGCCCAGACCCCGGGCGCGACCGGTGCGTCCGACGTGTCGACGGAGTCCGCTGCCTCGGCCGCGCTGACGAAGTCGCGCACCGCCGACGCGCAGACCGTCTCGGTCGCCGACGGCGTGGCCGCCGCCGACACGGGTCGCGACGGCTACACCGCGACCTCGCAGGCGACTCTCGACCAGGCCGCCGCGGCGGCCGCCGAGGCCGTCGAGCGCGAGCAGGAGCGAGCCCAGCTGGCCGAGCAGTACGCGAGCTACAGCGGCCCGACCGCGTCGGAGTACGTCGCGACGGCCGGCGAGGCCACGTCGTCGACGTCGGCCGCGGCAGCCGCCGCTCCGGCCGCCGGCGCGGCGACCCCCGGGGCCTTCAGCCTCGACGCCGTCTACCAGACGGCCCTGCAGTACCTCGGCACCCCGTACGTCTACGGCGGAGCGACCCCGGCTGGCTTCGACTGCTCGGGCTTCATCATGTTCGTCTACGCCCAGTACGGCATCTCGCTGCCGCACTCGGTGCCGGCTCAGGGGGCGCTCGGCACGCCGATCTCGGCCGCCGAGGCGCAGCCCGGCGACGTCATCATCTTCAACGACGGCTCGCACGACGGGTTCTACGCCGGCAACGGGATGATCCTCGACGCGCCCAAGCCCGGCGGCGTCGTGAGCGTGCGGCCGCTGTGGACGGACGCCGTGCACTACGTGCGTTTCGGGGTCTGACCCGACCCGCGCCTCCTCGGCTCCGCGTGAACAGGCTGTGAAGAGCCGCCCCGCCTCTAGGCAGGGCGGCTCTTCGGGGTTAACCTGGCGATCTCGGAGCACCGCTGAGACCAGGAGAGTCACATGCCTCGCACGACCGCCGCTCGCACCATGGGTGCGCGGTCGAGCGAGCACATACGACGCCCAGCCGACCGATAGAGCACTGCCCTGAGGGGCGGTGCTCTCTTTCGTTCGGAGGGCACTGCTGGGCCCGGCTGCTGCGAGACGGATCGAATCCCTGGAAGCCGTCCAGGGTGCTTCGAAAGGGACAGCATGCGCACTCTCGTTCTCAACGCCGGCTTCGAACCGCTGGCCGTGGTGTCCGATCGGCGGGCCCTCGTGCTCGTCATGACCCAGAAGGCGACGGTCGTGTCGGCCGACGCCGAGCATCCGGTGCTCGCCGCCCGCGCCTCGTACGACCGGCCGTCGGTCATCGTGCTGACGCGGTACGTGAGGATCCCGCACGGGCGGACGATCCCGGTGTCGCGGCGCGGGGTGCTGCGACGCGACGCCCACCACTGCGCCTACTGCGGGCGGGGTGCGACCACGATCGACCACGTGCAGCCGCGGTCGCGCGGGGGAGCCGACAGCTGGGAGAACCTCGTCGCGTGCTGCCTCAAGTGCAACAACCTGAAGAGCGACCGGACTCCGGCCGAGATGGGGTGGTCGCTGCGGTGGGCGCCGAAGGCTCCGCACGGGGTGGGGTGGATCGTGCGCGGGGTGGAGCGGCCGCAGCGCGAGTGGGACGAGTTCCTGGCCGCCGCTGCGTAGAGGTGCCGCGTGGGCGGGCCGGGGTCGTCGACCTCACCCGCGATGAACCGCGTTCGCGAAGATGAACCACGATAGAACGCGGTTCATCTTCGCGAACGCGGTTCATGGTGCGGCCGGACGGGGGGAGGCGCGGGTTCGGTAGACTCGCCGGGTCAGCCTCTGTAGCTCAATGGAAGAGCAGTTCCGTCCTAAGGAAAGGGTTGGGGGTTCGAGTCCCTCCAGGGGCACCCTAACGACTCTGCGCGCCGATGTGCCCCTGAAGGGACTCGAACCCCCGCGGCCCCGCGCTTCGCGCGCCCGTCCAGGGGCACCCTAACGATGCTGCGCGCCGATGTGCCCCTGGAGGGACTCGAACCCCCACGGCCCCGCGCCCGACTCGGCACGACGCCAGGAGATGGACACGACGCCAGGAGTTCTTCTGGCGTCGTGTCCATCTCGTGGCGTCGTGGGGGCGGCGGGTCAGCGGGCGGCGGGGGCCTTCGAGCGGAGGCGCGCCACGAAGAAGAGCACGGCGCCCGCGGCGAGCAGGATGCCTCCGAAGAGCCAGACCTGCCCGCTCTGCTGCGTCAGGAGCAGCACGCACGAGGCCGCGCCCAGCACCGGCACGGCCGTCCACACCCGGAAGTGCTCGTGCTCGACCCGGTCGCGACGCAGCACGAGCACCGCCACGTTCGTGCTGATGAAGACGAAGAGCAGCAGCAGCACGACGGTCTCGGCCAGCGTGCCGATGTCGCCGATAAGCGTGAGCCCCATCGCCACGGCCGTCGTCACGAGGATCGCCGCCCACGGCGTCTTGCGGCGGGGCAGCACGGCGCCGAGCGCGCGGGGCAGCAGGCCCTGCTCCGCCATTCCGAACGTGACGCGGCTCGCCATGATCATCGTCAGCAGCGCACCGTTCGCGACCGCCACCAGGGCGATCAGGCTGAAGACCCACTCGGGGATCCCGGCACCCGAGGCCGAGACGACGGCGAGCAGTGGTCCGGTCGAGTCGGACAGCTCCGACGCGGGCAGGGCGATCGAGCTCGCGAGCCCGACGAGCACGTAGACGACGCCGGCCGTGATCAGCGAGGCGAAGAGGGCGCGAGGGTAGACGCGCGACGGATCACGCACCTCCTCGGCGATGTTGGCGCTCGTCTCGAAGCCGACGAACGAGTAGTACGCGATGATCGCGGCGCCGAGAGTCGCGATCGCGGGGTTCGCGTCGACGGGGAATTCGCCGATCCGGCCGACGTCGCCGCCCCCGCCGCCGAGCATCATCGCCACGACGGCGATGACAACGACGAGCCCGGACACCTCGATCACCGTCATGATCACGTTGCCCTTCAGCGACTCGCTGATGCCCCGCGCGTTCAGGCACGCCACCAGGGCGAGGAACGCGATGGCCGTCGGCACGGCCGGCAGGTCGACGAACGTGCCGAGGTAGTCGCCCGCGAAGGCCAGCGACAGACCGGCCGCGCTCGTCACCCCGGCGGCCAGCATGCTGAACCCGACCAGGAACGAGATGACCGGCTGACGGAAGGCGCGCTCGGCGAAGATCGCCGCGCCTCCTGCCTTCGGGTACTTCGTGACCAGCTCGGCGTACGAGCCCGCCGTCAACAGTGCCAGCAGCAGCGCGAGCAGCAACGGCGCCCAGAGCGCCCCGCCGACCTCGGCCGACAGCGTGCCCATCAGCGCGTAGATGCCCGCACCGAGCACGTCGCCGAGGATGAACAGGTAGAGCAGCGGCCCGGTGATCGCCTGCTTGAGCTTCGACGGCGAGCTGTCGGACGCCGCGGGGGCGCTGGTGGGGACGGGGGTGCTCATGGGTCTCCTCGAGGTCGGGTGCCTCGGACAGTCAATGCGGAAACGGCCTAGGAGGCGCGGGTCCGCCCCACGAGGCCGCGAGGGGTTGACAACGGGGGCGGGCTTCCGGTCTCGGGTCCGCTTCGGAGCCGGAGCCGGAGCCGGGGCCGGGGTCGGAGCCGGTGCCGGTGCCGGAGCCGGACGCGGGTACTCTCGGCGAGGCGCGTATCGGCGCACGATCGAGGGATGACGAGGAGGCGCGGTGACAGACGACCCGGCATCCCGCTCCGGCGACGGCAGCGGCTCGCGACCCGCCGCCACCCGACCCCTTCACCTGCGGTGGAGCTCGCTCGGCCTGGTCGCGCTCGGCGGCATGGTGGGGACCGCGCTGCGCGAGGGGCTGGCGCTGACGTTCGCCGCGCCTCCCGGGGGGTTCCCGGTCGCCGTCGTCGTCATCAACCTCGTCGGCTCGTTCGCGCTGGGTCTGCTGCTCGAGTCTCTGGTGCGCCGTGGATCGGACGAGGGGCGGCGTCGGACGGCGCGGCTGCTCGTGGGGACGGGGCTGATCGGCGGCTTCACCACGTACAGCGCGTTCGCGGTCGACGTCGGACTGCTCGGATCGGGCGGCGGCCTCGTGATCGCCCTCGCCTACGCCGTGTCGTCGGTGGTGCTCGGGACCCTCGCCGCCGGGGCCGGCATCGCCCTGGCTGGACGACTGCACCGACGCGACGACCGACGTGGCGACCGGCGCGACGACCGACGCCCGCCCGGACACGGGCAGGGAGGCGCGGCATGACCGGCCCGCTGGTCTTCGTCGCCATCGCGCTCGCGGGCGGGGTGGGTGCGGCGCTGCGCCTCGTCGTCGACGGGATCGTGCGGTCGGCGATCGCGGCGCGGACGCGAGTCGACTCGGCACCGCGACGGCTGCCGCTCGGCACCGCGCTCATCAACGTGACGGGGTCGTTCGCGCTCGGTCTGCTGACCGGGCTGGCGTCGACCGGCGGGGTCTCGCACGAGGTGCTGCTCGTCGCGGGCGGCGGACTGATCGGCGGGTACACGACGTTCAGCACGGCGAGCGTCGAGACCGCGCGACTGCTCGCGGACGGGCGTCGCGGCGCCGGCGCGCTGAACGTCGTCGGCGTGCTGGTGTTGTCGGTCGGAGCCGCGGTGCTCGGGGTGGCGATCGGGGGCTGAGCCTCGAGCAGAGCGGCAGGTCGGGCTGCGGCTGCGGCTGCGGCTGGGGTTGAGGCGCGGGCTGCGGCGTGGGCCGGGGCCGGGGCCGGGGCCGGGGCCGGGTCCGGGACCGCGGGCGTGCGCTCAGCGGCGATCGGCGGGGTAGACCTCGGCGGCCGCGCGGTCGAACGAGAACCAGACGGGGTGCCCGACGCGGTCGTCGAGCTCGGCGGCCCGCCTCGGGCTGAGGTCGGCCGACAGCAGCGCGCCCCGCAGCCGGACGACGTCGCCCCGCGGTTCGAGGTCGAGCAGCTCGCCCCTGACGCATTCTCGCGAGGCGTCGTCGGGCCGATCGAACGACACGGTGACCAGGGCAGGAGGCACGGCGAACGACACGGCGCCTCCTTCGGTCATGAGGCGGTCGGCTCCCGAGCCGGTGCCGACGCCGAGGCGCGTGTCGGCGTCGACCTGCACCGCGCCCCGGTCGACGACCCCGGTGACCAGGTTCACGCCGGCGAGCCGCGCGGCGAAGCGCGTGCGCGGACGGTCGAAGACCTCGGTCGGCGTCCCCTCGTCGACGATGCGACCGCCTTCGACGAGGACGACGCGATCCGCGAGCGTGTAGGCGTCGAGCGCGTCGTGCGTGACGATCATCACGGTGCGGTCGGCGAGAACGCGCCGCAGGGTCCGACGCAGGGCGGGCGTCACGACCACGTCGAGCGCCGCCAGGGGCTCGTCGAGCAGCAGGACGCCCGGCTCCGACGCGAGCGCTCGGGCGATGGCGACCCGCTGAGCCTGACCGCCCGACAGCTCGGCCGGATTCCGGCCCGCGAGATCGAGCACCCCGACCTCGTCGAGCCGGCGCCGGGCCGCGCGGCGTGCCTCGTCGGCGGGGCGCCCTGCGCTGCGCGGGCCGAACGCCACGTTCTCGAGCACGGTCAGATGCGGGAAGAGCAGCGGCTCCTGCGCCAGGAGCGAGACGCCGCGGAGGTGCGGTGCGAGCCACGACGACGCGTCGCCCCGGTCACGACCCGCGTCGGCGAGCACGGCGTCGTCGAGGGTGATCCGACCCGCATCGGGTCGCACGAGCCCGGCGACGGCGCCGAGCAGCGTCGACTTGCCCGCGCCGTTCGGGCCGAGCACGGCCACCGTCTCGCCCGGCGCGACGACGAGGTGGAGGTCGACGTCGCGCTCGTCGACCCGGAGGGTCACGTCGAGACGACGCGCAGGCGCGGTGGGCGGGGAGGAGCGCAGCGGAACGCGATCCGCTCGCAGGCCGCCGTCGGCACGGTCGGGAGCGTCCGTCGACGGGCGGTCCGGGGGCGCCGCCCCGCGGGTGGGCGCGAACCCGCCGACCCGATGCGCGACCGCGACGATCACGACGGCGACGACGACCAGCACGAGCGAGAGGGCGACGGCCGTGTCGGGGTCGGTCTCGCGTTGCAGGTAGATCTCGAGCGGGAGGGTGCGGGTCGTGCCCTGCAGGCTGCCGGCGAAGGTCAGCGTCGCGCCGAACTCTCCGAGGGCCCGGGCGAAAGACAGCACGGCGCCCGAGATGACCGCGGGCAGCACGAGAGGCAGCGTGACGCGGCGCAATGCGGTCGTGGGCCGGGCGCCGAGGGTCGCGGCCACGGCCTCGTACCGCGTGCCGACGGTGCGCAGGGCGCCCTCGAGACTGAGCACGAGGAACGGCAGGGCGACGAAGGTCTGCGCCAGGACGACCGCCGTCGTCGAGAACGCGATCTCGACGCCGAGCACGTCGAGCACCCCGCCGAGCAGCCCTCGCCGGCCGAACGTGTAGAGCAGCGCGATGCCGCCCACCACGGGTGGGAGGACGAGCGGCAGCAGCACGAGCGCGCGCAGCAGCTGCTGCCCGCGGAATCGCGCCCGTGCCAGCACGACGGCCATCGGCACGCCGAAGACGACGCAGAGGGCGGTCGCGGCGACGGAGGTGCGGAGGCTGAGGAGGAGCGCCGACAGCGACGACTCCGATGTGACGAGCGGGATGAAGCGGGGCCAGTCCACCCGCAGCACCATCGCCGCGAGGGGCAGCACCACGAATGCCGCGCCCACGGCGGCTGCGATCAGCACACCCCCCGGGATGCCGAGGGCGGGTGCGCGGCCGACGGGCCCGCGCCTCGTCACGGCGACCCGAATCCGGCCGCCGAGAGCACCGCTCGGCCGTCGGGACCGGCCACGTAGTCGACGAACGCCTGCGCCGCATCCGACTCTCGGGAGTCGGTGAGCGCGACGATCGGGTACGTGTTGACGGCCTCGGCCGACTCGTCGAAGGGAACGCCCTCGACGGCGTCGCCCGCGGCGGCGATGTCGGTCACGTAGACCAGCCCCGCGTCGGCCTCGCCCGAGGTGACCTTGCCGAGCACGTCGGTGACGGAGGACTCCTCGCTGACCGGGGTCAGCGCGACCCCCGCCGCCTCCGTGACGGTGGTCGTCGCCGCGCCGCAGGGCACGGCGGGGGCGCAGACGACGACCTTCAGATCGGGGTCGGCGAGATCGGCGAGGTCGCGCACGCCGGCGGGATCACCAGGAGGCACGGCGATCTCGAGCACGTTCGTCGCGAAGTCGACCGGGTCGCCGTCCGCGAGGCCCGCATCGACCACCGTGCTCATGTTCTTCGCATCGGCCGAGGCGAAGACGTCGGCGGGCGCCCCCTCGACGATCTGCGTGGCGAGATCGGACGAGCCCGCGAGGTTCAGGTCGATCGACACACCTGGATGCGCGGCCTCGAAGTCGGCGGCCAGGTCGGTGAACGAGCCCGTGAGCGATGCGGCGGCGAAGACCGTCACGCTGCCCGACAGCTCGTCACCGGCCGATGAGTCCGACGCCGAGGTCGCATCGCCGCCGGATGCCCCGCACGCGGTCAGCGCGACGAGTGTCAGCGCGACGGTGCCGAGCAGCCCGACGCGGCCGGTGCGGCGGGTGCGGAGGCTGCGCCCCGAGCGAGCGAGACCGCCGGCACCACGGGCCGCGGGGGTGCTCATGCGCCCACCGGTCGCTGAGGCGTCTCGACGATCACGGTCGTCGCCTTCACCACGGCGACCGCGACCGAGCCGAGCTCGAGACCGAGTTCGCGCACCGCCTCGCTGCTCATCAACGAGACGACGCGATGGGGGCCGCACTGGATCTCGACCTGCGCCATGACGGTGTCCATCACGATGTCGGTCACGAGCCCGACGAAGCGGTTGCGCGCCGATCGACCGATGCCCGACGGGTCGTCGGGCAGCACGGCGTTCTCACGCGCGAGTCGAGCCAGGGCGAGTCCGTCGACGACGGTGCGCGAGGACGCGTCGCGCTCGCCGACGAGGGTGCCGTCGGCGATCCACCGACGGACGGTGTCGTCGCTGACGCCGAGGAAGGACGCGGCGTCGCGGATCCGTATCTGAGCCATGGAGCCCAGCATAAGTCCGCATCTGCGTCGAAGTGAAGCTGAACAGCCCTCGTGTGCGTCTCGGAATGCCTACCGGAAGCACCCCGCGTCGTTGGTCAGAAGATGCCCGCGGGGGCGGCGGGAAGGGCGCGAAGCGACCACCGTGTGCCGATTCGCGGCAAGGCCCCGCGTCGAGTGGTCGGAAGATGTCCTTCCCTCGTCTGGGAAGAGCATCTTCCGACCACTCGATCGGCAGGGGCCAGTGCCTACGACACGCGCTCGGCGAAGACGACGCGGTTGTCGTCGTAGTGCCCGACGCTCCGGTCGAAGAATCCGCCGCAGGTGATGAGGCGCAGCGAGTCGTCCGCCGTCGCGCCGAAGACCCTGGCCGTGGGGAAGTCCGCCTTGGCGAAGTCCTCGACCTCGGTCACGGCGTAGCGCGCGGGCGTGCCGTCGGCGTCGAGCACCTCGACCTCGTCGCCCACCACGACCTCCGACAGTCGCGCGAACACCGCCGGCCCCGTGGTCGAGTCGACGTGCGCCGCGATGACGGTCGGTCCCCTCCCGCCGGGTCGACCGCCTCCGGTGAACCAGCCCACGTCGTCGAAGTCCGTCGGGACCTCCATGCGTCCGTCGGCGGCGATGCCGAGGTCGATGAGGGGCTCGTCCAGCTCGATCGACGGAACCGACACCCTGATCGGGGCGACCCCGTCGGCGATCGCCGGCGACGCCGCCGGGGTCGGTGCGGCCGATGGAGCGGAGGACCCGGCAGGAGGCGCGCTCGGCTCCGCCGTCGGACCCGAGCCCGTCGGGGCGGTGACCTCCGTCGGGGTGGCGGGCGCGCCTCCTGAACCGGGCGCGCAGCCGGTCAGCACGAGGGCGACCACCGCGGCGGCCGAGACGACCAGAGGCGCGGCCGCCCGACGGGTGCGCCGCTCACGCAGCGCACCCGTCGTGTGGCGACCGCGGGAGATCAGGACTCCTGGCGGCGGTGACGACGCGCGACGAGGACGCCGGCGGCACCGAGCAGTCCGAGGGCGCCGAACGCGCCGGCTCCGATCAGGGCCGAGTCGCCGGTGGAGGCGTTCGCCGCGCCTCCTGCACCCGTGTCGACTCCACCGACCGGCACCTGGGTCAGCTGGCCGCGGACGACGCCCGCCGTGAAGTCGGCCGTGTGCGAGTCACCCGTGAAGCCGGCGGGGTTCGCCTCGATCTGCGCGAGCGTGAAGCCCTCGCCGGTGTCGGCGCCGGCATCGCTCGTCACGCCCGTGGTGAAGGGGCCCTGCAGGCAGCCGCTGCTGGTGCGCTCGCCCGAGCCGTCGTCGACGGGGTTCGGGAACGCGATGCGCGGCGGGCCGGACTTGCCCGCGGCGGCCTCGTGGATGTGCGTCGCGGTCTTGGCCGGGCTCATGTAGTCGCCCGTCACGCCCGAGAGCGTGATGTCGTAGCAGATGATGTTCTGATCGCTGTTGATGCGGAAGTCGAAGGTGCCGGTGGCGCCCTCCTGGCCGGGGGTCGCCACGCCGTCGTTGTTGATCACCTGGTCGGGCGTGGCCATCACCGTGAAGGCGCTGGTGAAGCTCGAGGGCTCGGCGACCTCGGTCTCGGCGCTCGCCGGAGCGGCGGCGAACAGGGTGAGGGCGGCCGCGGCAGCGCCTCCGATGGTCAGGGTGCGGACGGAACGGTTCATCTTCGACATGCTTCCTCTGCCTCTCGCGGGGCGTGATCCGGTCGGACGACGCTTGTGGAGGGGCTTACGACGGCGAGGCGCGGATCGTTCACGCGCGCGTCGATTTTCTTCGCGGGGGCGGGGGCGGTGGCGGCGTCGGGGGCGGCGGCGGCGGCGGCGACCGGGCGGTGGGCGCGGTCGAAGACCAGCACCAGGGCGACTCCGGAGGCGCACAGCACGAACCCGACGATCGTCCAGCCGGTCAGCGGCTCGCCGAACATCGCCGTGCCCGCGAGGGCCGTCGTCGGTGCGACCAGGAAGAGCAGCGCGTTCAGCGCCGTGATGCCGACCCGGCGCAGCAGCCACCAGTAGAGGCTGTAGGCGACGAGGCTCGGCAGGGCCGCCGACAGCAGGGCTGCCAGCCAGAACTGCGGGTCGGCCGGCGGCACGAGTGCGCCCGTCGCGACGGCGAGGACGATCAGGGCGGCCGCGCCGACGGAGACGTGGATGGTCATGATCGTGAGCACGGGGAGGCGCGCCTCCGACCGGCGCGCGACGAACGTCCCGACGATGAGGCACGCCATGGCCAGTGCGGGCAGCAGATACGCCGCCGCGGGGGTCGTCGAGCCGCCGAGCTGCGAGCCGACGACGGCCGCCACGCCGACCGCGCCGAGCGCCAGGCCCGCCCACTGGGCCCCCCGCACGCGCAGACCGAGCAGCGGCCCGACGAGCGTCGCGACCACGAGCGGCTGCACGGCGTCGATCAGCGCCGTGGTGCCGGTGGCGATGCCCGAGCCGACGGCGGCGTAGACGAAGGCGCAGTAGCCGAACTGGGCGAAGAGGCCGATCACGGCCTGTCGGCGCAGCTCGACGCGGGGGACCCCGCGGAAGGCGCCGGTCGCGGACGCCACGGCGAGCAGCACGACCGCCAGCGGAGCGAACCGCCAGACGAGCAGGGTCGCCGCGGGCACGTCGGCGGTGGCGATCTTGGCGATCACGAAGCCGGAGCTCCACGAGGCGACGAACGCGAGGGAGGCCAGCACGGTGACGACCGCACCGAGTACACCGATCTGTTTACTCATGCCGTCGACTATACAGATCGGTAGACTGACTGGGTGACCGAATCCGGAACGACCTCGCGCCTCCTGCTCGCCGACCCGCCCGCCGGGCTGCCCCCGCTGCCCGAGTTGACGCCCGGAGCCCGCCGCGTGCTGGACGCCGCCTCGCGCCTCTTCTACGAACGCGGCATCCACGCGGTCGGCGTCGACACGATCGCCGCCGAGGCCGGCGTCACGAAGAAGACCCTGTACGACCGCTTCGGATCGAAGGAGGCGCTGGTCGTCTCGTACCTGCGGCATCGCGACGAGAGATGGCGCGAGCACATCGCCGCCCAGCTCGCCCTCGTGCCCGAGCCCGGCGTCGACCGGGTGCTGGCCGTCTTCGACGCCACGATCGTCTGGGTGCCCGACAACGACCGGAAGGGCTGCAGCGCGATCAACGCCCGGGCCGAGATGGGGGTCGGGGGCGGCGAGAGCGACATCGAGCTCGCCCTGCCCGAGGTGGTGCGGCAGAAGGCGTGGATGCTCGAGCTGTTCGTCGCCCTGTGCCGCGAGGCGGGGGTGCGCGACGCCGAGGGTACGGCGCGGCTGCTCATGCTGCTGCACGAGGGCGGACTCGTCACCCTCGGCATGCGGACGTTCGCTTCGCCGTTCGCCGTGGCGCGGGCGGCGGCGGCCGACGTGCTCGCGGCACGGGTCTGAGCGCCGCGCGCCCTGGGGCCGGGGCGCCCGGGCTGCACGGTGGGCGGAAGCGGCCCTTCGTGGGGCGCGGAGGGGCATCTTCTGACCGACGTCGGCGGGTGAGGTCAAACCCTGCCCGGGGCGCAGCGGCTCAGCCGAGGACGACCGCCAAGGGCGCTGCGACGATGAACGAGACGGGCGGGACGAGGCAGACGCCGCCGATGATGCCGAGTGTCCTGCCGAAGCGCCCGGCGAGCGATCCGGCGAGGATCGCGAGCACGATGCTCGCAGGCAGCAGCACCCCGAGCGCCAGCCAGGCGACGTGCGCGACCGGGCTGTCCCAACCGAGCCAGGCGGTCTCGGATACGGCGGTCACGAGGCAGAGCACGAGGGCGGCGATCGAGAGGAGTCGACCCCGCGCCGTCCCCTCGAGCGAGGCCGGGCTGGCGACGATCGGCTCACGCGACGGGAGCGCGGCGACCTCGGCTTCGGCCCGTGCCAGCTCCTCGCGATCGATGTCGTCCATGGCGCGAATCTACCGCCGTCGACGGCTCGATTCGGCGATGTGAACGGAAGCCCACCAGTACTGGGGTGTCGTGCTCAGCCGGTGGCGTGCTGGCCGGGCGACTTCGTCGGGCGAGGCCGGGGGTGGCCTGCAGGGTGGGCGGAAGTGGCCCTTCGTGGGGCGCGGAGGGGCAGCTTTTGACCAACGTGGGCCGTGGGGCGG
>NZ_CEEDMT010000007.1:0-2727 GCF_979256015.1 Frigoribacterium sp. AC759
GGGCGGGTCGGGGGCGGCGGGCGTAGCGTGACGGGATGAACGTCGTAGTAGAGAACCGCCCGGACCAGAACCAGTACGCCCTCGTGGAGGGCGACACGACCGTGGGCTTCGCCGCCTACGAGATCGTCGGCGACGAGATCCGCTTCACGCACACCGAGATCGAGCCGAGCCGACGCTCGACCGGCCTCGGCGCGCAGCTGGTGCAGGGCGCGCTCGACGACGTGCGCGAGAACAGCACCCGCCGCGTCGTCCCGCTCTGCCCGTTCGTGGTCGACTACATCGACGAGCACGTCGACTACCGCGAGCTTCTCAACCGCTGACCGGGCCGCCCGAAGGGCCGTTTCCGCCCACCGTCGCCCCCGGCGCTCGCCGCCGAACCCGACGGTGGTCAGATGCCGCCCCTCGCGGCCGCGCGAAGGGCCGTTCGTGCCCACCGTCGCCTCCGGCGCACGCCGCCGAGCCCCACCGTGGTCAGATGACGCCCCTCCCGGCCGCACGAAGGGCCGGTTCTGCCCACCGTCGCCCCCGGCGCACGCCGCCGAACCCCACGGTGGTCAGATGACGCCCTTCGTGACCGCGCGAAAGGCCGGTTCCGCCCACCGTCGGCACCCACGCCGCCGGCGGCTCTCGCGGCCGGACGGCGCGCGGGGGCGCTCAGGGGACGCGGCGCAGCCACTCCGGCGTCGCGAACTTCGTCGTCACGAGCTGCTCGGCCTGAGCCAGCTCGTCGTCGGTGACGCGACCCGTCGTCGCGCCGTACAGCCCGGCGAAGGTCTGCTTGAGCCGCTCGATGATCTCGGTGCGGGGCAGCCCGGTCTGACTGCGCAGCGGGTCGACGCGCTTCGCCGCGCTGGTCGTGCCCTTGTCGCTCATCTTCTCGCGGCCGATGCGCAGCACCTGCACCATCTTCTCGCCGTCCATGTCGTACGACATCGTGGCGTGATGCAGCAGGGCGCCGTTGCCGAGGCGCTTCTGCGCGGCCCCGCCGATCTTGCCCTTCGCCGACGTGATGTCGTTGAGCGGCTGGTAGAACGCGTCGATGCCGAGCGACTTGAGCGCCGTGATCACCCACTCGTCGAGATACGCGTACGAGTCGGCGAAGCTCATGCCCTGCACGAGCTCGCCCGGTGCGTACAGCGAGTAGGTGACGATCGACTCGGCGTCCATGAACATGGCGCCGCCGCCGCTGATCCGACGGACGACCTCGAAGCCGTGCGTCGCCGCGTTGTCGAGGTCGACCTCGTTCTTCAGCGACTGGAAGCTGCCGATCACGACGGCCGGCCGGTTCCACTCCCAGAAGCGCAGGGTCGGGCCGCGGCGACCCGCGCCGACCTCCTCGGTCAGCACCTGGTCGAGCGCGAGGTGCATGTTGGGCGAGACCGGCTCGTCGTGGATGATCTGCCAGTCGTAGTCGCGCCAGTCGGTGGCCTTCGAGAGGCTGCGGCGGACGGCGACCGCGATGGCCTCGGGGCTGAAGCCGAGCAGCACCGCGTCGTCGGGCAGACCGCGACGGATGGCCGCGGAGATCGTCGCCGCGTCGGACTCGACCGGCAGGCCGTTGACGGCCCGGTCGATGGCGTCGAGCGCCGTGTCGGGCTCGAGGAAGAAGTCGCCGGCGAGCCGGAACCCGGCGATGCGCCCGTCGCCCACCTCGAGATCGACGACCACGAGCTTGCCGCCAGGGACCTTGTACTCACCGTGCATGAGTCGCAGCCTAGGCCACGCGGTCGTCGAGCCACCGGACGAGATCGGCCACGACCTCGTCGCGGTTCGTCTCGTTGAAGACCTCGTGCCGGGCGCCGGTGTAGACGATCAGCTCGACGTCGCTGAGGCCGCTGCGACCGAGGTACGCCGACGCGAGCCTGCGGGCGCTCGCCTCGCCGCCGAGGGTGTCGTCGCTGCCCACCAGGATGAGCAGCGGCGGGTCGGAGTCGAGCGATCGCGACGGCCGCCCGAAGAGCCGCAGCGCGTCGCGGTAGCCGAACAGCTTCGCCACGGTCGCGACGGTCATCAGGGGGTCGGCGACGGCGCGCTCGATCACCGCGGTGTCGCGGCTGAGCCATTCGAACCCGGTGCCGCCCTCGTGCGCGTGCCGGGCGTTGAGGTCGCCGCCGTTCATGCTGCCCGGCATGCGGTAGGCCGTGCCGCTCAGCACGACGGCGTCGAAGAGCGACGCCTGCCGGTCGACGATCTTCTGCATCATGAGCGACCCCCACGAGTGCCCGAGGCCGACCAGCGGCAGGCCGGGCTCGTCGGCCCGGATGATGCCCGTCAGCTGGGTGATCGCCTCGATCGTGCCCGCGAGACCCGACGGGCCGAGACGACCGAGCTTCGTGTGATCGCCGCCCCACTGGCCGAGCCCGGTCTCGCCGTGCCCGAGGTGATCGTCGGCGTAGACCGTGTAGCCGGCCCGCACGAGATCGTGGGCGAGCGCCTCGTAGCGCAACGCGTGCTCGGCGACGCCGTGCGCGATCTGCACGACGGCCTTCGGCGTGGCCGCACGCCACACGTAGTAGTGGACGGTGACACCGTGCTGATCGACGAAGGTGTGATCGCCGCGGGCGGGGATGAACTGGGGCACGGGGTCATCCTGCCAGTCGGGTACGACATCGGGCGGGCGCCGCCGGGTACGACACCGGGGCGGGCGCGGCCGGGAGAGAGCGCGGAGACCGCAGGAGGCGCGGGTCAACCCGTTCAGGAGGCGCGGTTCGGCCCGTCCCGTCCGCT
>NZ_CEEDMT010000007.1:2737-26085 GCF_979256015.1 Frigoribacterium sp. AC759
GGTCGGCATCGGAGCCGACCCGCGCCTCCTCGGCTGCGGAGCCCGTCGGTCAGCGGCGGGGCGAGTCCACGTCGGTGCGCACCACGCCGAAGTCGGCGTCGAGGTCGACGTCGACCTCGGTGCCGTCGTCGAGGCGCACGTCGACCTCGTAGGCCACGTCGCGGTCGTCGCTGCGGTCGGCGTCGGTGACGACACCGCCGCCCGCGGCCTCGATCGCGGCGGCCGAGGCGCGGTCGTAGTCGGCCCCGGTCAACTCGGCGTCGTCGCGGTCGCCCGTGGTGGGCGCGCCGGAGGCGGAGCCGGTCGCGACGTCGTCGCCGTCGCGGTCGTCCGCGTCGACGCTGCCCGTCGAGCCGGTCGAGCCCGTCGAGCCGGTCGAGCCGTCGTCGTCCGAGTCGCCCCGGTCGTCGACCCGGCTCGACACGACGGCGCCCTCGCCGTCGAGCAGCACCGAGACCTCGCGGCCGTCGTCGCGAGTGACGTCGACCTCGTAGCCCTCGAGGCCGTCGTCGAGGCGGTCGACGTCGGTCACGACGCCGCTGCCGACCTCGTCGAGCGCCGCCTGCGACACGGACTCGCGGTCGGACGCCGACACGCGGTCGTCCAGGGTCGACGCGACGGCGATGCCGCCACCGGCGAGGACGATGACGGCCGCGGCCGCTCCGGCGATGATCATGGTCTTCTTCTTCACGGTGTCTCCGATCGTGGGGCCCTGGGGCCGGCTTCCGACGCGGCGGGGGCGCCGGTCGAGCTGATGACATCACTCTGGATCGGGGGCCCTGAAGCGACACTGAAGCCCGCTGAAGAACCGTTCAGGAGGCGCGGGTCAACCCGTTCAGGAGGCGCGGTTCGGCCCGTCCCGTCCGCTCAGGCCGCGCCGGCGGGCAGGTCGACGACGAAGCGCGCGCCGCCCAGAGGGGACTCGCCGACCGTGACCGTTCCGCCGTGCACGCGGGCGATCTCGCGGACGATCGCGAGCCCCAGACCGCTGCCGCCCGAGTCGCGGGTGCGGGCCTCGTCGAGTCGCACGAACCGGTCGAAGACGCGCTCGCGGTCGGCCTGCGGCACTCCGGCTCCGTCGTCGTCGACCGTCAGCACGGCCCGCCCGTGCCGCTCGACCAGCCACACGGCGACCCGCGTCTCGGCGTGCCGGGCGGCGTTGGCGAGGAGGTTGCGCACCACCTGGCCGAGCAGCCCCTCGTCGCCGTCGACCCGCGCCGGGCCGACGCCGGTCGCGTCGACGGCGAGACCCGGTGTCGCCCCGCGCAGTCGCGCCGTCTCGGTCACCACGAGGTCGTCGAGGTCGACGGGGCGACGGGTGACGCCGAGCGCTCCCTCGTCGGCGCGAGCGAGGACCAGCAGGCCTTGCACGAGCCCGGTGAGCCGCGCCTCCTCGGTCATCACCGTGCCCGCGAGCGCGGCGCCGTCGATGCTCTCGGGGTGCAGCAGGGCGACCTCGGCGTGCTGGCGGATGGTCGCGAGGGGCGTCTTCAGCTCGTGCGAGGCGTCGCCGACGAAGCGGCGCTGGGCCGCGGCCGACGACTCGAGCCGGGCCAGCATGTCGTTCAGCGTGCGGGCGAGTCGGGCGACCTCGTCGGTGCCGCCGGGGTCGGCCACACGCCGATCGAGCTGCGCGGCCGTGACGGCGTCGACCTCGCGGCGCATCGCCTCGACGGGGCGGAGCGCCCGGCCGACGACGAGCCAGGTCGTCACGGCCAGCACCAGCAGAGCGACCGGGATCGCGACCCCGAGCGTGACGAGACTGGCCGAGGAGGCGGCCCGCGCCTCCTCGAGGGATCTCACGGCGACGACGGTGACGGTCGCCGCGGGGTCGGCGTTCGTGTCGGCGTCGGCGTCCTCCGCGTCGGAATCGGCGTCGGAATCGGCGTCGGAGTCGGTGTCGGTGTCGGAGTCGTCGTCGTCCGAGTCGACGGAGCCCGAACCCGAGCCCGAGCCCGAGCCCGAGCCCGAGCCCGAAACCGAGCCCGAGCCCGAAACCGAGCCCGAGCCGTTCGAGGCGTCGTCGCCCGGCCGGGTCGCCGATTCGGTCGCCACGACGTACGTGTCGCCGTCGATCCGCGCCGTGGGGCCGAGCGCCGACGGGTCTCCGACGCTGCCATCGGTGAGGTGCTCGAGCAGATCGTCGTCTCCCCCGGCGGCGAGCAGGGCCCCGGTGCGGTCGACGACGAGCACCGCTCCGTCGTCGGTGTCGCCCGCCGCGGCCGTCGCCGGCGCGGTGCCGGCCTCGATGGCCGACGCGACCCGGTCGGCGTCGGTCTGGGCCGCCGACCGCGGGGCGTCGTCGAGCACAGCCCGCTGCACGAGCGCGAAGACCAGGGTGAAGACGCCCAGCGTGAGGGCGACCGCGAGCACCGCGGCCACCGTGATCCGCAGCCGGAGGGAGGCGCGGCGCCCGACCGCGGGCCCGTCAGCCACCCTGAGCCTCCAGTCGGTACCCGGCGCCGCGCATCGTGACGATCGCCTCGCGCCCGAACGGCCGGTCGACCTTGTTGCGGAGGTGACGCACGTAGACCTCGACGATGTTGGGGTCGCCCTCGAAGTCGTCGTTCCAGACGCCGTCGAGCACCTGGCGCTTCGTGACGACCTGCCCGACGTGCCGCATCAGGAACTCGAGCACCGCGAACTCGCGACTGGTCAGCTCGACGGCGGTGTCGCCGCGGTGCACGGTGCGCGAGGCGGGGTCGACGCGCAGGTCGCCGGCCTCGAGCACGACCGGGCGTTCGCGGGCGCCGCGCCGCACGAGCGCTCGCAGTCGCGCGAGCAGCACGACGAACGAGAACGGCTTGGTGAGGTAGTCGTCGGCGCCCGTGTCGAGCGCCTCGACCTGGTCCCACTCGCCGTCCTTGGCGGTGAGCATGATGACCGGGGTCCAGTCGCCGCCCTCGCGCATGGATCGGCAGACGGCGTAGCCGCTCATGCCCGGCAGCATGATGTCGAGCACGACGGCGTCGTAGCTGCCCTCGCGGGTGCGCCAGAGGCCGTCGGTGCCGGTGGCCGCGACGTCGACCGCGATGCCCTCGGCCTCGAGCCCCAGCCGGAGCCCCTCGGCGAGCGCGGCCTGGTCTTCGACGACGAGCACGCGCACGGGGGCCTCCTGACGGCGCGCCGGGTGCGCGACCCGCCCATTCTGACGGGCCGGCGCTGAAGCAGGCCTGAAGCGCGCCTCCTCGGCCTCCGGTCGGCGGACTCGAGGAGTCAGGACACGCCGCGGCTGCCCGGGGGTGCGCGGCGTGTCGTGACTCCTCGACGCGGGAGGAGGAGCGCAGGAGGCGCGGGTCAGCGCGCCGAGTAGCCGCCGTCGACGAGGTGGTAGCTGCCCGTGATGAACGACGCGTCGTCGCTGAGGAGGAACAGCACGAGCGCCGAGACCTCCTTGTCGGTGCCGAGTCGGCCGGTCGCGTGCTGCGACTCGAGGTAGGCGAGCGCGTCGCCGTCGAGCGACGAGCGGACGAGCGGGGTGTCGATGAACCCGGGCCCCACGGCGTTGGTGCGGACCCCGCGGGCCGAGTACTCGAGGGCGGCGACCTTGGTCAGACCGACGAGGGCGTGCTTGCTCGCGACGTAGGCGGCGTTCTGCGCGATGCCGACCGAGCCGAGCACGGAGCTCATGTTCACGACGGCTCCTCCGCCGGCCTCGACCATGGCGGGCAGCTGGTAGCGGAGGCCGTAGAAGACACCGTCGAGGTCGACTCCGCGGACGCGATCCCACGCGGCGATGTCGTAGTCGCCGATGTCGGCGGCCGGGGCGCCGATGCCGGCGTTGTTGACGGCGAGGTGGAGGGCCCCGTAGGTCGTCTTCGCGAACTCGACGGCCGCCTCCGACTGCTCGGCCTTCGCCGTGTTCTGCTCGAAGGCCGCGGCGGTTCCGCCGGCCGCGACGATCTCGTCGACGACGGACTGCGCCGCGTCGAGCTTGATGTCGGTGACGACCACGGAGGCGCCCTCGGCGGCCAGCGAGCGCGAGATCGCGGCGCCGATGCCGCTCCCGCCGCCGGTGACGAGTGCGGTCCTGTTGTCGAATCGAGCCATGATGCGTGCCTTCCGTCGTTCGGGGCCGGCCGTCGGGGCCGGTCGGGCTCGTCGATGAGCCCACGCTCCGAACCATACGCCCGCATAGGTTTCCGAGCAACACGTGTCGCCCAGCCCGGTGCTCGATCGGAGCGAAAGCCGATCTGAGGGCACATCCTCCCGCTCAGCCCACATGCCCGCCGGGCTTCGCCTCAGGCGCCGCGGTGCCCGGGGAGGTGCGCCCGCTCACCGTCGTGGTCGAAGATCGTCAGCACCTCGACCGGCCCCTCGTGCGCCTCGATCGCGTGCGGCGTCATCGTCGAGAACTCCGCCGCCTGCCCCTGCCGCACGAGGATCTCCCGCTCACCGAGACGCAGCCGCACCGTGCCGCTCAGCACCGTGAACCACTCGTAACCCGGGTGCACACGGGGCTCGCCGACCTCCCGCTCCGACGTGATGCGCATCTTCGCGATCGTCACGCCCCGACGGTCGCGCTCTCGCGACAGCAGCCAGACGGTCAGGCCTGCGCTCGCCTCGGGCTCCGGACGGATCACGACGTCGTCATCGCCCTCGGGCTCGACCAGCTGATCGAGCGTCGTGCCGAGCGCCTGCGCGATGGGCACCAGCTGGTCGAGCGCGATGCGCCGGTGCCCGGTCTCGATGCGACTCAGCGTGGACGTCGACAGGTAGCAGCGCGACGACAGCGCCTCGAGGGTCCACCCCCGGGCCACACGCAGCCCGCGGATCCGCTGGCGGACGACCTCGTCGATCATGTCTTGCGTCATAGGCAAGACCCTATGCCAGATCCGCAGCACTCAGCCCGGCAGCCGAGCAGCCGAGGCGAAGCGGCTCGATGAGTCACGACACGCCGCCGCCCCGGCAGTCACACGGCGCGTCGTGACTCATCGACGCCCGGATGGCACGGAAGGAGGCGCGGTGCCGGCCGCCCGCCCTATTCGGCGCCCTGCGTCGCCTGGCGGATCAGAGCGACGAGTCGCGCCGTCGAGTCGTCGTCGATCGCGGTGTAGGCGAACGACGTGGCCCAGAGCGACCCCTCGTCGAGCGTCGCAGAATCCTGGAACCCGACCGTGCTGTACCTCGTGCCGAACTTCGCACCCGGCTGGAAGAACACGACGATCTTGCCGTCGGGCCCGGCGTACGACGGGAACCCGTACCAGGTCTTCGGCAGCAGCTGGGGCGCCTGCTCGAGCACGATCGCGTGGAGGTTCTCGGCGAGCAGCCGCTCCGACTCCGTCATGGCGAAGTGGGCGTCGAGCACGCTCTGCAGGTCGGCCGCGGCTCTGTCGGCCGCCTTCTGCTGCTTCGCCTCGGCGCGGAGCTCGGCGGCCCGCTGCTTCATCGCCGCCTTCTCGGTCGCGCTGAATCCATCGGTCGCCATGGTGACTCCTCGCTCGTCGTGTGGCATACAGTATGCCCGAGCGAGCCCGGCGGGAAGGGGGCCACTGGGAAAGCACCCGGCGGGTGAACTCGCTCCGAGGCACCGGGTGGAGGGGAGGCCGCTAGCGTCGACTCGTGCCGACGAATTCCCGTGACCCGCTCGTCCCTCTCGCCGCCGTCGCCGTCGGCGACCTGACTCTGATCCCCGATGCGACGCGACCGGTGGCTGCGGTCGTCGACGGGGGCGGCGCATCGACGTTGATCACGTGGGGTGACGCATCAGTGCCGCGGCGAGCCGTGACGGGTGCCTCCGTCGTACCCACGGAGTCGGGTGCATGGGTCGTGTACGAATCCGACACGGGCGGCGCCGAAAATGTCGTCGAGGCGATGGAGTACACCGCAGTCCATCTCACCTCCGAGGGTGTCACCGCCGCACACGACCTGGGGACGCACCGCCCGGTCGGCGACGACAGGGTGGGTCTATGGGCCGGCGACCCCCGCAGCGCGTCGTTCTGGATGGGCGAGGATGACCCGCTCGAGCAGTCGTCCGACGATGCGGGCGAGGAGGGATCGCCCGACCCCGCCATGCTCGAGCCGATGCCCGAGGAGCCGTTCTGGCCCGAGGCCGGGACCGATGTGCCCGACGATCACGGCGTGAACGACGACGACCACCAGCACGGGACCGACGGCGAAGCCGACCTCGACCTCGACCTCGACAGCGACGACACCCTCGTCATGACGGCCACGCAGTTCACCTACCACTTCGTCGGCGCCGACGGGGTGGAGCACGACGACGACCCGCTGCCCGAACGCGAGCCCGCCGACCCGCTGCCGACCTCGCCCGGCGATCTCATCCGCGTCGGCCCGCGGGGCGAGCGCGACATGGTCCGGGTCGACCACCTCGTCGACGGCGTCCGACTCGACCGCGACGACCTCGTGATCCGCTTCCATGCGACGGGCCCGCGCGAGATCGCCTCGCCCGACGGATGGGGCTGGAACGTCGTCTACGAGCCTCGGGAGGCTCGGGTCGACACGAGGGCCGGCCTCCCGTCGTCGATCGACACCGGCTCACTCCCGTCGACGGCCGTCCCGCTCGAGCACGACGACGACTGGGAGGCGCAGGAGCAGGCCGAGACCGTCCTCCACGAGACTTGGGGAGACCGCTTCGACCTCACCGGCGTGGTCGGCGCGACCTGGCCGCTCTGGGACGGCGACGCGACGGCCCGCGACGAGGCCGTCGCCGCACTGAGCCGGCGCCTGGAGGCCCTGGCCGAGCCGGTCGTGGTGTGGACGCACGACCACCCCGCCCCGCGTCGGGGTCGCAGCGCGTACCGCGACGTCGTGGTCGAGCGTTGGGGCGCCTGGCCCGACACCGAGCTCGTCGTCTCGTTCGAGCACACCGCTGTGCCGTTCCTCCGCCTGAGCAGGAGGTACCGGGTGTTCGATGACGGCGGGTACCCCGAGTCGTGGGACTACGTCGACGTCCATCTCGAAGAGGACGTCGCCACCGGGCAGATGCCCCCGCGGTCGGCGGCAGTCGACGGCGTCCTCGAGATCTGACCCGCGCCTCCTCGGGATCCGACCCGCGCCTCCTCGGCGAGGTCGACCCGCGCCTCCTCGGCTCCGGCTCCGGCTCCGACCCCCGGGCGCACGACGGCGCCCGCGTCGGAGGAGGACTCCCCCGGCGCGGGCGCCATCACTGCAGGTGCTGTTACTTGACGGCGATCGACTGCGCCTCGAGGGCGGCGATCGTCTTCTCCTGGCCGCTCTCGAGGGCCTCGAGCAGGGTGCCGTCGCCCGAGGCGGCGGTGCCGAAGCCGTCGGAGATGTCGCTGTAGGTCTGCGTCATCGTGGGGCCCCAGGTGAAGGGCTGGATGTTCTCGGCCGCGGTCGCGAACTCTTCGTAGATGGCCTGGTCGCCGTAGAACTCGACGCCCGAGGTCAGGGCCGGCAGCTCGGCGCCGGTGCTCGAGGCCGGGTACAGGTTGGCCTCCTTGTTGAGGGCGTCCAGCGCCTCGGTCGACGTGTTCAGCCAGACCAGGAACTGCGAGGCCTCAGCGGGGTGCTCGCTGCCCTTGAAGACGACGTTCGACGATCCGCCCCAGGCGGCCGACGCGGTCTCGCCCTCCTCCCACTGCGGCATGGGCGCGACGGCCCACTTGCCCGACGTGTCGGGTGCGCCGCTCGAGATGGTGTTGGCACCCCAGACGGCCGAGACCCAGGTCCAGTCCTGATCGGTGTTGTAGGCGTTGTTCCACTCGTCGGTGAAGCTCGGCAGGGTCGTGACGAGGTCCTTCGAGATGAGGTCCTGCCAGTAGTCGGCGACCTTGGTGGAGGTCTCGTCGGTCATGTCGACGCTCCAGGTGCCGTCGCTGGTGTCGAACCACTGGCCGCCGGCCTGCGAGACGAGACCGGCGAACTGGTTCACGTCGCCCTTGGCGAAGTTCGTGATGCTGCCGCCCATCTCCTTGATCTTCACGGCGTCCTCGGCGTACTGCTCCCACGTGGTGGGGACGTCGAGTCCGGCCTGCTCGAAGAGGTCCTTGCGGTAGTAGAGGGCCATGGGGCCCGAGTCCTGGGGGATCGCGTAGACGCTGTCGTCCTCGCCGAAGGTGACCTGGTTCCAGAGACCGTCCGAGAAGTCGGCCTCGGCGTCGCTCACTCCCTCGCACGAGGCGATGTTCGCCAGGCCGTCCTGCACGCGGAACGCGGGGAGGGTGTCGTACTCGACCTGCCCGATGTCGGGCGCGTTGCCCGCCTTCAGCTGGTTGAAGAAGTTCTGGTAGGTGCCGCTGTTGCCGTTCGGCACGATCGAGACCTTCACCTGGACGTCGGGGTTCTCCTCGTTCCAGAGGGCGACGACCTTGTCCATGTTGGGGACCCAGGTCGTGAAGTTGAGCGTGACGGGACCGGACGACGCGTCGCACGAGGCGGCGTCGCCGGAGCCGGATCCGCCGTCGGAGCCGCTGCCGGCGCTGCAGCCGGCGAGGGCGATGGTCGAGACCACGGCGGCCGCCGCGATCGAGAGGACTCTGGACTTCTTCATGTGATTTCCAATCGGGGTGCGAGACCGGGGAGCCCGGTCTCGGGAGGGAACGACGTCGTTTCCGTACGGGTTGGAGGTCGAGGAGGTGCGGGTCGGGTGACCCGGGAGGGGTGGCTTATTTGAGACCGCCGGCCCCCAGGCCGCTGCGCCAGAAGCGCTGCAGGCTGAGGAACGCGATCAGCAGGGGGATGATCGAGACGAACGCCCCCACGAGCACCAGGGTGCGGAGCTCGGGGTACTGGCTGACGTTGGAGTTCCAGGTGTAGAGACCGAGGGTCACCGGGAACAGCTCCTGCGAGCGCAGCATCACCAGGGGCAGGAAGAAGTTGTTCCAGATCGCGACGAACTGGAACAGGAACACGGTCACGAGGGCCGGCGACATGAGTCGGATCGCGACGGTGAAGAAGGTCCGGAGCTCGCTCGAGCCGTCGATGCGGGCGGCCTCCACGATCTCGTCGGGCACGCTGGACGCCGCGTAGATGCGGCTCAGGTAGACGCCGAACGGGCTGACGATGCTCGGCAGGAACACCGCCCAGAACGTGTCGGTCAGCTGCACCTCGCTGAAGATCAGGAACAGCGGGAGCGCCAGGGCCGTCGCCGGCACGAGCACGCCGCCCAGGAAGATGTTGAACAGCGCCTCGCGACCACGGAACCGGTACTTCGCCAGCGCGTAGCCGCACATCGCCGAGAGGATCGTGCCGAGACCGCCGGCGACCGTCGCGTAGACGATGCTGTTGACCATCCACCGCGGGAAGATGCCGTCGTTGTAGGTGAAGAGCTGCGCGATGTTGCCCGCGAAGTCCTGCAGCGACGTGGGCGAGAACCACAGCGCGGCGCTGGTGTTGAAGTTGTCGAGCGTCTTGGTCGACGAGACCAGCAGCCAGAAGATCGGGATCAGGAAGTAGAGCGTGAACGCGCCCATGATGATCATCGCGGCGGAGCGCGACATGACGCTCTCGCGGGGGCCGCGACCGCGCTGGCGGGCGGGGGTCGTCTTGTCGTCGAACGACTCGGCGGGACGGATGGGGGCGTCGACGGTCACTGGTCGGCCTTCCGCTGGGTCAACCGGAGGAATCCGATCGAGAGGATGAACGTGGCGACCGCGAGGACGACGCTGAACGCGGCCGCGAGGTTGAAGTTGGGCACCGACGACGTCGAGTAGACGAGCATGTTCGGCGTGAACGTCGACGAGATGGTCGACGTGAACTGGCGGAACACGAGCGGCTCGGTGAGCAGCTGCAGGGTGCCGATCACCGAGAAGACGGCGGTGAGCACGATGGCCGGGATCACCAGCGGGATCTTGATGGCGACGGCGATGCGGAACTGCGACGCCCCGTCGAGCCGTGCGGCCTCGTAGATCTCGGTGGGGATCGCGAGCAGCGACGAGTAGATGATCAGCATGTTGTAGCCGACGAACACCCAGGTGACGACGTTCGCGATGGCCCAGAGGACGGTGCCGCCGTCGAGCAGCCCGACGTTCGAGGTGACCGCCGAGAACGGCGACAGGCTCGGCGAGTACAGGTAGCCCCACATGATCGCGGCGATGACGCCGGGCACGGCGTACGGCGCGAAGAACGCGAGTCGGAAGAAGCGCTTGCCGCGGAGGAGGGGCGAGTCGAGCAGCAGGGCGAACAGCAGCGCCAGGAACAGCATCACGGGCACCTGCACGATGCCGAACATCAGCACCCGGAGGATGGACGCCCAGAACTCGGTGCTCTGGAACACCAGCGCGTACTGGGTCAGACCGCCGAAGACCTGCGTCGGGGCCCCGAAGGTGCCCTCGCGCTCGATCTTCTGCAGCGACTGGTACACGGCGTAGAGGATCGGCGTCAGGTAGAACGCGGCGAACAGCACCCCGAAGGGCAGGACGAAGATCGCGATCGCCTTGCGGTAGCGGAAGCCGCGGCGGGGCGCGGTCCTCTGCTTCGGCGCGGATCCGCGCCGTGGGATGTCGGCGGCTCGCGGGTCTCGCGGGCGGGCGGGGGTGACGGTCATGATGCCTTCCGGTCCTGACGGATGATGTGCGAGCCGCCCGCGGCGAGCTCGATGCGCCCCGCCACGTTCTGCTCGGAGACGAGGTCGTAGCCGGCGAAGTCGTGGGCGACGGTCTCGTCGGAGTGGTTCAGCACGAAGACCCACTCGTGCTGCTCGCCGACCCGGCGGACGATCTCGACACCGGGGTGGCCGGCTGCCTCGCTGCGGGCGGGAACACCGGCCTCGTCGACGACCCGGGCGACGAGATCGCCGAGGGCCTCGGCGTCGAGCACGGTCGAGACGTACCAGCCGAGACCGCGGCCGTGGGTGTTGCGGGTGACGGCCGGGCGCCCGGCGAGGGTGCCCGAGGCGTACTCGACGACGGCCTCGGCGCCGACGAGCTCGACGGGCTCGGACCAGAGGCTGCCCGTGGCGCCCGGCAGACCGCCGGCGAGCTCGACGGTGCCGCCGACCGGCAGCGGGGCGAACTCGTCGACCCTGACCCCGAGCATCTCGCGGAACGCACCCGGGTAGCCGCCCGGACGGACCCCGTCGGTCTCGTCGACGATGCCGCTGAAGAACGTCACGAGGGCCGACCCGCCGTCGGCGACGAACGCGTCGACGACGGCCGCGTGCTCGTCGCGCACCAGGTAGAGGCTCGGCACGACCACGAGCGAGTAGCCGTCGAGCGGGGCGCCCGGCGCGACGACGTCGACCGTGACGCCGAGATCCCAGAGGGCGCCGTAGAGGCGGTGCACCTGCTCGATGTACGAGAAGTCGGCCGTGGGGTGCGCCTCGAGGTCGGCGGCCCACCAGTTCTCCCAGCTGAAGACGAGGGCGACGTCGGCGACCACGCGCGAGCCGCGCAGCTCGCCGAGGCGACCCGCCAGGGCGCCGAGACGCACCGACTCGTCCCAGATGCGCGACGACGTGCCGGCGTGCGGCAGCAGCGCGGAGTGGAACTTCTCGGTGCCCTTGACGGAGGCGCGCCACTGGAAGAAGCAGATGCCGTCGGCGCCGCGGGCGACATGGGAGGCGGTGTTCCGGAGCATCTCGCCCGGTGCCTTCGCGAGGTTGCGGGGCTGCCAGTTCACGGCGCCCGTCGAGTGCTCCATGAGGATCCACGGGGCGCCTCCGGCGAGACCGCGGGTCGTGTCGGCGGCGAAGGCCAGCTCGACGACGGGGCGCTCGAGGCGGTGATCGAGGTAGTGGTCGTTGGCGATGACGGCCATGTCGTCGGCCCAGCTCCAGTAGTCCTGGTTCTTGATGTGGGCGGCGACCATGAAGTTCGTCGTGATCGGCACGGCGCTGACGGCCTCGATGACGGTGGCCTCGGCGCGATAGTGCTCGAGCAGCGTGTCGGAGCTGAAGCGCTGGAAGTCGATGGTCTGCGCCGGATTGACGAACGACAGGGTCGCCCGCGGGGGCAGCACCTCGGCGAACGCCGAGTAGCGCTGGCTCCAGAAGGCCGTGCCCCAGGCGGTGTTGAGGGCGTCGACGCTGCCGTAGCGCGCCTCCAGCCAGGCTCGGAATGCTCGGGCCGACTCGTCGCAGTAGCAGAGGGCGTTGTGGCAGCCGAGCTCGTTCGACACGTGCCAGAGCTTCACGGCGGGGTGCCGGCCGTAGCGCTCGGCGGTCGCGCGGACGAGCTGGAGGGCGCGCTCACGGAAGACGGGCGAGCTCGGGCAGTAGGCCTGACGGCCGCCGGGCCACCGCGTCGTGCCGTCCGCGGCCTGGGGCAGCACCTCGGGGTGGCGGGTGGTCAGCCACGGCGGCGGCGACGAGGTGCCGGTGCCGAGGTTGACCCCGATGCCCGCGGCGTGCAGCAGCTCGATGACGGCGTCGAGATCGTCGAAGCGGAAGCGGCCGGGCTCGGGCTCGACGTGCGACCAGCCGAAGATGTTGATGGCGACCAGGTTGACCCCGGCCTCGCGCATCAGGGCGACGTCGTCGACCCAGGTCTCGGGCGACCACTGCTCGGGGTTGTAGTCGCAGCCGAAGACGAGACCGTCGAGCCCGAGATCGAGCGCGGTCTGCTGCGGGAGGGTCTGGGTGAGCACGGGGCCTCGGCTTCGTCGGCGGGCGATCCCCCACCGACTCGAGGCCGGAGCCCTTCGTCTGTGAAGGTTCACACATGATGTCTGTGATCGTTCCCACATTCGCGACGGCAAGACCGCGGCGACAATTTCTGGGAAGGTTCACAGAGTAAAGCCCACCCATTGCGGATTTGTCAACATCACTCACGTTCTCCTTCGTCCACAGCCGCTCGTTCCGGCCTCACGACCCCTCTCAGGCTCAGCTAAGGTGACTCCCATGTCCGGTCCGAGATCCCCGAGACGCCGGGCCACGATCCACGACGTGGCGGCCGAGGCGGGCATCTCGCGCGGCACCGTCTCGCGGGTGCTGAACAACGAGCCGTACGTGTCGGCGCAGGCGCGCGAGGCCGTCGAGGCGGCCGTGGCCAAGGTCGGCTACGTGCGCAACGCGGCGGCCCGCAACCTCGTCACGCAGCGCTCGAGAGCGATCGCGCTGATCGTGCACGAGCCGCACTCGGTCGTGCTCGACGATCCCAACATCGGCAACATCCTGATCGGCACGAACGCCGTCCTGTCGCAGGCCGACCACCAGCTCGTCACCCTGATGATCGACTCGCAGCGAGACAGCGACCGGGTCATCGAGTACCTCCGCGGCGGCTTCGTCGACGGGGCGATCATCCTGTCGGCCCGCACGGGCGACCCCATCTCCGAGGCGGTCGCCGAGCTGCGCCTCCCCGCGTCGTTCGTCGGCCACCCGCCCGACGCCCCCGACATCCCGTTCATCGGCATCGACAACCGCGCCGCGGCCGAGGCGATCGTCCGCCGCCTGGTCGACACCGGTCGGCGACGCATCGGCATGCTCGCCTCGGGGCTCGACCGCGACTCGGGCGAAGACCGCCTCGCCGGGTTCCGCTCGGCGCTCGGCGACCTGTTCGACCCCGACCTCGTCGTCCGCAACCCGTTCTACAGCTACACAGCCGGGGTCGACGGCATGTCCGAGCTGCTGCGGCGCGACCCCACGGTCGACGGAGTCTTCGCGGCGTCCGACGCAGTCGCCGCCGGGGCCCTCGACGTGCTGCACCGCCGCGGCATCGAGGTGCCCGCGCAGGTCGGCATCGTCGGCTTCGACGACAGCTCGTGGGCCCTCCGCTGCACCCCGGCCCTCTCGACCGTGCGCCAGCCCGCCGAAGACCTCGGCCGCCGCGCAGCCCAGCAGGTGCTCGACCAGCTGGGCGGCGCCGACCTGCCCACCACGGGCGTGCTGCTCCCCACCGACATCATGTGGCGCGACAGCGCTTGATGGGCACGGCGCGCGACAGCGCTTGATAGGCACTGCGCGCGACAGCGCCTGACAGGCACAGCGCGCGACAGCGGCCCTGCTTGTGTGCAAATCCCGACAGAATCGGCCGAAAAGATGGCGCTGAGCCACCAAAAGGCACCTGAGCCGCGATTTAGTCGGGTTCGGTACACCAGGCCGAGCATGCGCGGTCGGGTTCGGCACACCGAGGAGGCGCGGGCACCCGACCGGAACGCGATGCGTGCAGCGGGTGCAAGGTTGTTCGATGACGTCCACACCGCACGACTCCCCCGACACCGCCGACTCCCCCGACACCGCAGTGCTCTTCGACATCGACGGCACCCTCGTCGACTCCAACTACGCGCATGTCGACGCCTGGTCGCGGGCCTTCGCCGAGGTCGGTCACCCGGTGGACAGCTGGCGGATCCACGGCTCGGTCGGCAAGGACTCGTCGCTGCTGATCTCCGGTCTGATCGGGGACGATGCCGACGACGACCTCGTCGAGAAGGTGAAGGACGCCCACACCCGCTTCTACGACGAGCACCTCGGCGATGGCGGCGACCTGCACGTCCTCGACCGCGCGACCGACCTCCTCGAGGCGCTCGCCGGCCGCGGTCACTCGGTGGTGCTCGCGACGAGCGCACCCGAGAACGAGTTGAAAGCGCTGCGCTCCTTGCTGCAGATCGAAGACGCCCTCTGGGCCGTCACCTCGAGCGAAGACGTCGAGACCGCCAAACCCGACCCGGGCATCGTCGAGGTCGCCCTCGAGAAGGCGGGCGTGCCAACCGCGCAGGCGATCATGGTCGGCGACGCGGTGTGGGACGTCGCGGCGGCCCACCGCGCCGGCGTCCGCTGCATCGGTGTGCTGAGCGGCGGATTCTCGCGCGACGAGCTCGTCGAGGCGGGTGCCGACGAGGTCTACGACGACGTCGCCGATCTGCTCGACTCGCTCGACACCAGCCTGATCGGCCGACTCGGCCGCGAGTAGTCCGCGGACGCCGCGCACACGACGAAGTGGACGAGACGCCGCCGTGTCGCACGGTGTCTCGTCCACTCGGAGGTACGCGCTGGGCGCTCCTCGCGACGAGCTGCGCTACGCGCTGCGCGCTACAGCTGCGGCCCCAGGTCCCCGTTCGCCGAGGCGAGCTGCTGCTGCTGCTGGCGACGACGGCGGGCCACGAGCACGGCGCCCGAGGCGACGAGCATCAGGGCGAGCAGCAGAGCCGGCAGCGCCTCCGACCCGGTGAAGGCGAGCGGTCCGGAGCCGGCCGTGCCCGCACCGCCAGCACCGCCCGCGCTGCCGTCATCTCCGCCCGGCACGACGCCGGCCGGGTCGGTCGGCGTCGCCGACGGGTCGCCCGGTGCCGGGGTCGCCGTCGGGGCCGGCACGACCGCTCCGTCGACGACCGCGACGACCGCGCTCAGGGAGAGGCCCGACTGCACGCCGGTCAGGGTGACCGTCGCGGTCCCCGCCTCGGCGGGAGCCGTCGCGCTGACCGTCACGGTGCCGTCGACCACGTCGACCAGCCCGAGGTCGACCGGGTCGCTGCCGTCACCCGCGTCGAGCACGGCCCGCACCTGACGGTCGCCGCCCAGCCCCGCGGCCGAGACCGTGAACCCGCTGTCGGGTGCCACCTCGGTCGGAGCCGAGATCGTCGCGTCGGCGCTCAGTCCGTCGAGGTCGCGGTCGAGCTCGAGCGCGTTCGCGATGGTGAAGAAGTTGTCGGTCTGGTCGATCAGGCCGACCACGTTGCCGGCGCCGGGGCCGTAGCCCGCGACCCGCAGCTGCGATCCGGTGTGCTGCTGCGATCCGCCGGCCGCGGCCGTGCCGTAGGCGATCTTCATCGTCGTGCCGTCGACCGTGGTCAGCGCGGTGCTGAGCGTCGCGGGCGGCGTGCTGTCGACGATCTGGCTGGTGTGCGCGTGGTCCGCCGTGACGATGACCATCGTGTCGCCGTCGGCGATCGCGAAGTCGAGCGCGGCCCGCACGGCCTCGTCGAGGTCGAGCACCTCGCCGATCTGACCGCAGGCGTCGGCGCTGTGGTCCCGCTTGTCGATCGAGGCGCCCTCGACCTGCAGGAAGAAGCCCTCGTCGCCGGTGTCGAGCAGGTCGATCGACTTCTCGGTGAGCGAGCGCAGCGAGAGGTCGGTCGAGAGGCGCTGGGGGTTCGGCGTGCAGGTCTGCGGTGCGAGGTCGGCGCCGCCGACGGTCGCGGTCGTGGCGGCGAAGCGCGTCGGGAAGTTGCCGTCGGCGAACGTGCCGAGCACCGGGGCCGTCTGGTCGGCGGCGGCCAGGGCGCCGAGACCCGCGGCGTCGCGGACGATCTGGTAGCCGCGGTCGGCCGCCTGGTCGAACAGGGTCTCGCCCTGCCACTGACCGGCACGGGCGGTCTGCGTGAACGACGCCGCGCCTCCTCCGAGGGTGACGTCGGCCCGGGTGCCGATGATCTGCTCGCTGATCGAGCCGAGACCGCCCTGGTCGAGGGCGTCGGCGCCGCACTGGGTCACCGAGTCGGGGCCGTAGCAGCTCCGCGCGGCGACGTGGGCGGCCTGCACGGCCGGGGTCGCGTCCTGCAGCTCGGCCGTCGACACGTTGCCGGTCTTCTTGCCGTTCGCCTTGGCGATCTCGAGCAGGGTGTCCTGCGGGACACCGTCGATGTCGACCGAGATCGCGTTGTCGTACGTCTTCGTGCCGGTGGCCCAGGCCGAACCGGTCGCGGCGGAGTCGGGCACGTAGTCCGGCTTCCCCTTGTTCGCGCCGTCGCGGTACAGCGAGTAGGTCGTGTACTGGCCGGTCAGCGGCAGGGCGTCGATGCCGGGCAGCTGCCCGCCGGCGCCGTAGGCGTAGTTGCGAGCCGAGGTGATCTCGGAGTCGCCCATGCCGTCGCCGATCAGCAGGATGACGTTCTTCGCCGGTCCGCCCTTCACGGAGTCGAGCAGCACCTGCGTGCTGTCGTCGATGCTGCGGGCGGCGCCGCCGTTCTCGGCGACCTCGGCGGGCGTCGCGGCGGACGCCACGGTGGGGACGAGGGCCAAGGAGGCGCTGATCGCCACCGCCCCCGTGATGAGGGCCGCGCGGCGGCGGCGGGTCGTGGGGGTCACTTCGTGCTCCTGCTCCAGGTGATCGACGGTGCGGGTCCACCCCTGATCGGGGGACCGCATCAGTCGACCGGCCCGTCGACAACACCGCGTGTCCGCCAGGTGTCCGGCAGGTGTCGGGCCACGGAACGCACTGCGCGCGCCGCAGAGTTGCGCCATCTGCACCGATCGCGGCGGGGACCCGGGCGGAGCGATTATCGTGGCTCCTCGATGACCGACACCGCGCCTCCTCGACTCGAGACCGCCGTCGTCCGTCCGCAGGGCGTGTCGTGAGCACGATGTTCCGCAGCCTCTCGCTGGTCAACTACCGGCTGTGGTTCGCCGGCGCCCTCGTGTCGAACATCGGCACGTGGATGCAGCGCACGGCGCAGGACTGGCTCGTCCTCACCGATCTGACCGACGACGATGCGACGGCGCTCGGCATCACCATGGCGCTGCAGTTCGCGCCGCCCATCCTGATGGTCCCCATCACGGGGCTGATCGCCGACCGGTTCGACCGGAGACGGCTGCTGATGGTGACGCAGCTGAGCATGGGCCTGCTCGGACTCGCCCTCGGCCTGCTCGTGCTGACCGACACGGTCGAGCTCTGGATGGTCTACGTCTTCGCTCTGCTGCTCGGCGTCGCAGCCGCCATCGATGCGCCCGTGCGGCAGAGCTTCGTCTCCGAGCTCGTCCCGCCCGGTCATCTCACCAACGCCGTCAGCCTCAACTCGGCCTCGTTCAACGGCGCCCGCCTGATCGGCCCGGCCGTCGCGGGGGTGCTCATCGCGACGATCGGCACGGGATGGGTGTTCATGATCAACGCCGGCTCGTTCGCGGCGGTGCTGCTGTCGCTGCGGTTCATCCGGGTGGCGCAGCTCGAGCTGAGACCGGTCGTCTCGCGAGCGAAGGGCCAGATCAGAGAGGGGTTCCGGTACGTCCGCGACCGTCCCGACCTCGTGGTCGTCTTCGTCATGGTGTTCGTGATCGGCACCTTCGGCCTCAACTTCGCCATCTTCACCTCGACGATGGCGAGCGTCGAGTTCGGCACCGACGCGAGCGGCTTCGGCCTGCTCTCGTCGTGCATCGCCGTCGGCTCGCTGGCCGGCGCCCTGCTCTCGGCACGACGCGAGCGGCCCCGATGGCGCGTCCTGATCACGGCCGCGCTCGCCTTCGGCGTCACCTGCCTCGTCTCGGCCCTGATGCCGTCGTACTGGAGCTTCGCCGCCGTCCTCGTCGCGGTCGGGCTGTCGTCGATCACCCTCATGACGACGGCGAACGCGACCGTGCAGCTGACGACGGCACCGAGGATGCGCGGCCGCGTCATGGCCCTCTACATGGCGGTCTTCACGGGTGGCACGCCGCTCGGCGCACCGGTGGTCGGCTGGGTCGCCGACGTGGCCGGCCCCCGCTGGGCCATCGGCGTGGCCGCCGCCTCGGGCTTCGTCGCCGCCGCCGTGGCGGTCGTGTGGCTGATCCGGGGTCGGCATCTGCGCGTGCACCGGGTGCTGCCCGACGACCCGGCGGTCACGACGGGCGCGCTCCCCGTGGTCGGTGCCGGGCGGTTCCACTACACGCTGCAGCACGACGGCGACGCTGCGGGGCAGACCGCCGCTCGCGAGCGCGCCGCGCGCGAGCAGGCGGCCCGCGATCTCGGTCTGGACGAGGGGACCGCGACGGATCGGCCGACCTGACCCGCGCCTCCTCGGGCCGACTGTTCTGTCGACCCGCGCACTGGGGGCCTTCCGGCCCACCGCTCCGCCTCTAGGGTGAGTGGTGAGGATGTCCCAGCATCTAAACTGGACGGACCTTTCCACCTCTTCGTGCGACGGGTACCACGGGCACGAAACGGACGGTCACCGCCGCCCGCGATGGAGGACGCATGTCGGATCAGAGCACCAGCGGGCCTCGATCGCGGTTCCTCACCCGGGCAGCCGAGCGGATCACGACCCGCCGCCTCCCGTTCGTCAAGCAGGCGTTCATCGCCGCGCTCATGCTCGCCGCGGGCGTGCTCAGCACGAGCGCGCCGTGGTTGACGGTCACCGACGCCGTCGCCCTCTGGTCCGGGGTCGCCCTGGCGGGCCTCGCCCTCGGCTTCGCGCTCGCCATCGACCGGGGCGTCGTGCCGCTGCGCTGGGAGCTGCTGATCCCCGCCGCCGACTTCGTCGCCGTGGGTCTGCTCCGGCACGGCACCGGCGACAGCCGCTCGGTCTACCTCAACTTCGTGCTGCTGCCCATCGTCTGGATCGCGGCCAACCCGGGACGACGCCACGTCGTCTACCCGGCCATCGGATCGTCGGTCACCCTGCTGATGCCGTTCCTGTTCGACCCGTCGGGGCCGCCGTCGAGCGAGGTCGTGCGACTCGTGCTGTCCGTCGTCGTCTACGGCACCCTCGCGGTCGCCGTGAACGAGCTGGCCCGGCAGGCCGAACTGCGCCTCACCCTGTCGCAGGCCCGGCGGCGCGCCGTCCAGGGCGAGCTCGACCGCGCCGCCGTGGTGCAGCAGTCGCTGCTGCCGCCGGACGCGTCGACCCTGCCGAACTCGTTCTCGGTCTTCGGCGCGTGCGTGCCGGCCCGCACCGTCGGCGGCGACTTCTTCGACTGGTACCCCACCGACGACGGCATCGCGCTGACCCTCGGCGACGTCATGGGCAAGGGCGTCGGCGCGGGCATGATCGCGGCAGCCGTCCGGGCGGTCATGCGCAGCTCGGCCGACGAGTCGGACCCTGCGACGGCCCTCAAGCGCGCCTCCACCGGGGTCGAGACGGGCGGTCTCGGGGTCGACACCCAGTTCACCACCTGCTTCCATGCCCGGATCGGCATGGATGGCGTGATCCACTGGTCGGACGCCGGTCACGGTCTCGCCGTGCTGCGCCGCGCCGATGGAACGGTCGAGCGGCTGCGCTCGCTCAACCTGCCGATCGGCATCGGCACGGAGTGGACGACCTTCACCACGCAGGCCCGCGCCGGCGACACCCTGATCTGCGTCAGCGACGGCGTGCTCGACCTCTACGACGACGAGCTGGAGGCGGTCAACCGCTTCGAGGACCTCGTGCGTCAGACGCCCGGCGCGGCCGCCATCGTCCACTCGATCGCCGCCACGGCCGGGTTGGAGGAGCGCCCCGACGACGTCACCGTCATGGCGGCGACGTTCGAGCCGGCCCGCACGACCCCGACCCGCGACTAGACGCTCGCCCCGAACGGGCGAGCCGCGGGCGGGCTAGCCGCGTGCCGCCCGTCGGCGCGGCCGGCGAGCCTCGGGCCGCCCGTCGCCACGTCGAGCGGCTACCGGTCGAAGAAGTCGCTCAACCCGGGGATCTGGAAGTTCGAGCCGAACTCGCTCGCCTGCTCGCCGAGACCGCCGACGAAGTCCCCGCCGCTCGCGGCGAGGTCCTCTCCGCTCGCGGCGAGACCGTCGACGCCCTCGAAGCCACCCAGCCCCTCGAGACCCTCGAACCCGCCGGTGAACTGCTCGAAGTCGACGCCCGAGGCGAGGGCGTCGGTCAGCAGCGGTGCCGCGACGGCGCTGAGGGCCGCTCCGCCGGCCACCGCGAGCGCGAGGCCTCCGAGTGCGGCGACGCCGGCACCGGCGGCGGCACCGGCCGCGACCTTGCCCCCGCTGCTGCCCAGCACGCGCTTCATGAGCCCGGGCCGGGCGACCTCGCCGCGGGTCGCCGAGCGGGCCAGGTCGGCCGGGCTGCTCGACGCCGGGCGATCGCCGGCCGGGGACTCGGCGGTGAGACGGGCCAGCACCTGCTCGCGCTGCTCGGGCGTCAGTCGCTCGAACGCCTCGCGGTGCACCTGCTCGAGCTGCTGCGGAGGCGCGGTGTGAAGGAGGTAGTCGTATTTGGCGAGCGCCTGCCGGTCGGCCGGCGACAGCCCGGCACCGGATCGTCCGTCGCGAGCCTGCCCGGGGTTCTGCTGCCGGGGTGCGCCCTGGCCGTAGCTCTGCTGGCCCTGGCCCTGGCCGTAGCCCTGGGGCTGGCGGTCGTAGCGCTGGCCCTGGCCGTAGCCCTGGCCGCCCTGGCCCTGTCGGTCGTCGCCCGTCACCTTGTCGGTGACCTTGCGCACCATATCGCGCCAGTCCGTCGACCCGGAGCCCGAGCCTGGTCGCGCACCCGAGCCGCCCGCGGAGTTCGAGTTGTCGAGCGCGCGCTTGGCGGCACCGATGAGTCGTGAGAAGTCAGCCATGCGTCGATGCTGTCGACCCCGGATCGGAGAAGACCCCGCGAACCCCGTGCAACCGCCCGGAACGTGCGCACTGTGCACGACACAGCGCCTCCTCCGCGCAGCGGTGCTCACCCGCGGAGCCCGGCCGAGGACTACATTCTCAGCAGGGCGGAATCACCAGGCCCGTCCCATCCGGCCCAGCACGGCCGGTCCGTCCAGTCCAGTCCGCAAGAGGAGGTGCCCCATGAACAGAGTCTCCGCAGCAGTCACCGCCGGACTCGTCATGAGCGCCGCCGGTCTGCTGATCGCCCTGGCCTCGACCTTCCGGCTCGTGCAGACGGGTCTCTTCTCCGGCGACTACGTCGCCCCCGGTCAGCTCGACTTCGAGGCCGTGGCGTTCGCCGTGCTCGGCATCGGCCTCTTCGTCTCGGGGCTCGCCTTCGCCCTGGTCGGTCTCGCCGACATAGTCCTCGGCGCCCTGCCCGCCGACTCGGTCGAACCGACCTCCGACCCCGCCGAGGAGGCGCGCCCGGCCCCTGCGGACCAGCGCGCGGTCGTTCCCCGCCCGGCTCCCCCTGCCCGCGCCTCCTCCGCTCCCGACCGCGCGGGCTACGAGCCCGCCGCGTACGAGCCGGCCCGCCACGCGTCCGTCCAGGACGAGCCCCGGGGGTACGTGCCCGAGGGGCGCGCACCCGAGAGACCGGCGGCCGTCGACGACGCTCCGGTCGGGCCCAGCGCCGCCGACCGGCTGCGCACGCGGAGTGCGACGATCGCGGCCGCGGCCGGACCGATCGCCAAGTCGGGGTGGGACCGCGTCCGCAGCAGCAGCCGGGCCGCCGGGGCCGCGACCGCCGCCGGGGCGCGCGCCACGGGGGATGGCATGCGCCGCGCCTCCTCGGCCGCTGCGGCCCGTGCCCGCGAGAACGCCCGCGCCCTCGCCGCCGCGCGTGAGGTCGACCGCCAGCGCGACCTCGAGCGCGAGGAGGCCCTGACCAGCGCCCGCGCGAGGTTCCTCGCCGACCGCCATTCGCCGACGACGCCGGCTCCCACGACGCTGCGCCCGGCGAACCTGCCTCCCGTGTCGCCGCGTCCTGCTGCGCAGCGTCCTGCGGAGCCGCGTCCTGCTGCGCAGCGTCCCGTGGGCCAGCGTTCGGCGGAGCAGCGTCCGGCGGAGCAGCCGCCGACCGCCGAGACGCCGACCGGCTCCGGCACCCGACAGCGCTGACTCCACAGGTCAGCCGTCGACCCCGACGGCGGCTCGTCGTCGTGACCTAGGCTCGGCTCGTGCCGAACGCCATCGAACCGACCTCTCCTCGCAGCCTCGCCCGGGTCCGCTCGACCCGCCGATCCGCCCGCTTCGGGGCCGCTCTCGCGACCTGCGCCGTGCTCGTGCTCGGGGTGACCGCCTGCTCGACGGGGTCGGGTGACGGTGCGGCCAGCGCCTCCTCCTCCGAGGTCGCCCTGCCCCCGGCCGGTGCAGGCTTCGATTACCAACTAGGAGGCGCGTCGGCCGTCCCCGACGGAGCCTCGGTCGTCGCACGAGACAGCACCGGCGAACCCGCCGACGGCGCCTACGGCATCTGCTACGTGAACGGATTCCAGACCCAGCCGGGCGTCGACTGGCCGAGTGATCTGCTCGTGCGACTGCCCGGCGGCGAACCGCTGGTCGACCCGAACTGGCCCGACGAGCACATCCTCGACATCGCGACCGACCCGAACCGTCAGGCGATCGCCGCCCGCCTGGCGACCAGCATCGACGGCTGCGCCGACGCCGGCTACCAGGCGGTGGAGTTCGACAACCTCGACTCGTGGACCCGCTCCGACGGCGCGTTCGACGAAGACGACGCGGTCGCCTACGCGACGCTGCTCGTCGCCGAGGCCCATGAGGTCGGTCTGGCGGCCGCGCAGAAGAACACGGCCGATCTCGGCGCCCGCGGTCGAGACGAGATCGGCTACGACTTCGCGATCACGGAGGAGTGCGATCTCTTCGACGAGTGCGACACGTTCACCGACGTGTACGGCGCGCTGGTGTTCGACGTCGAGTACACCGACGACCTGCGGGGCACGGCCGCCGAGGTGTGCGACCGCGTCGCCGCGCTCGACCCGGCGCCCACGACGATCGTGCGCGACCGCGACCTCGTGCCGGCCGACGATCCGGCCTACGCGTACACCGCCTGCTGAGCCGCGCTGCGCTGCGCTGAGCTGCTTTGCACTGCACTGCACTGCACTGCACTGCACTGCACTGCACTGCGTGGAGCTACTCGGGGTTCGGCGGGTTCCCGTCATCGGCGGCGGGTAAGCAGGCGGTGTACGCGTAGGC
>NZ_CEEDMT010000007.1:26095-119792 GCF_979256015.1 Frigoribacterium sp. AC759
GGTCAGCGCTGACCCGCCACGGATGACGGGAACCCGCCGAACCGCCGAGAGACCGCCCGGGGGCCCGCCCTAGACTCGCGGGCATGAGGCGCCACCTTCGCTGGATCATCCCCCTCGCCGCCGGCGTGCTGGCCGTCGTGGTGCTGCCCCTGATCGCCGGCGCCATCACCACGAGCACCAGCGCGGGCACGGGCACCTCCTCCTCGACCATCGGCGCGAACCTCGGGTCGAGCATCGCCTCGCTGGCCGTCGTGCTCGCCATCCCGGTGTGCGTGGTCGTCGCGGTCGTGCTGACCGTGCGTGGCGCGATGCGCACCTTCCGCGACTGGCGTCACCGCACCGGGCGCTACACGAGATCCGAGCGCAGCGCCGAGCTCGTCAGGGTCGACCGCGCGAGCGCGAGCGAGGCCGCCTGGGCCGAGGCGCGACGCCTCCGCCGGGCGCTGCTCGATCAGCAGGTGCCGCAGACCATCCCCGTCTGGGAGGTCGTGCCGCAGCCGGGCGAGGTCTTCTTCTACAGCGTGGGGGTCGAGTACGAGCGCTACTACGGTCAGCCCGTCGCTCAGGGCGGGGGCAGCAGGTTCTTCGTCGGCAGCCCCGCGTTCGTGCTCGCCGGGCTCGCCGTCTCGACGCTGAGCAACGCCTCGGCTCGGCGATCGGCCGAGGCGCAGGCCCGCGACCAGTGGCGCGAGCACCAGGACGTCCGTCTCGTCGTGTCGAACCAGCGTCTGATCTGCCTGGCGGGCGGGCAGTGGGTCAGCTTCCACTACTCGGCGATGACGGCCGTCTACCCCGAGGTCGGCGACTGGGCCCTCGTCTGCGAGTTCGACGGCATCACCTCGCCGCTGCGTCTGCGGGGCGTCGACGCACCGATCGCCGCCGTCATGACCCTCTTCGGCACCCACGGCCTCGACGGGGTCGCGAACCACCCGAGCCTGCGTCCGCTCGACGCCGAGCTCGCCACCACGACCCGACCGGGCAGCACGAGCACCGCCACCGGCACCAGCACCGCCACCGACACCGACACCGACACCGACACCAGCCCAGGCACCCGCACCGGCACCGCCCTCCCCGAGCCCCCTGACCCGCCGGCCCTCACGCCTCGCGGGTGATCTCCACCGTCACGAACAGCTTCGAGTTCGACGACCCGGCGTACACCCCGCGCAGCGGCGGCACGTCGCGGTAGTCGCGCCCCTGGCCGACGATCACGTGCCGCTCCCCGATGTCGATCAGGTTGGTCGGGTCGTAGCCGTGCCACGAGCCGCAGAAGTACTCGACCCAGGCGTGCGACTCCCCCGTCACCGTCTCGCGCAGCTCGGCGTTCGGCTTCGGGTGCAGGTACCCGCTGACGTATCGGGCGGGGATGCCGGCGGCTCGCAACGCGCCCACCGTGATGTGGGCGATGTCCTGGCAGACCCCGGCCCGCGCCTCCCACGCCTCCGAGGCCGTCGTCTTCACGTTGGTGACCCCCGGCAGGTAGGCCACGGCGTCGCCGAGGCGTTCGCAGATCGCGAGCCCCGCGGCGCAGGGCGACGAGGCGGTCGCCGCGATCTCGCGCGCGAGGGCGACGAGGTCGTCGGGCGGCGTCGTCAGCGGCGTCTGCTCGAGGTGCTCGACGAACTCGGTGGTGGCGCCGGCGACCTCGGCCAGTTCGTGCCAGTCCATCGCGGAGTCGGGGTGCACGACGGGTCGCACCTCGACCAGCGACGTGGCCGTCAGCGAGAGCTGGCGGTGCGGCAGCAGCACCTCGAACGACGACACCCGGGTGCCCCAGTAGTCGACGTACTCGTGGGTCGCCGCGACCGGCTCGATGCGCAGGTGCGACGAGATGACGAACTGCCCCTCGGTGTGCGCGGGCAGCATGCGCGCCTCGTTGTAGCTCGCGACAGCCTCGCCCAGGTACGAGAACCCGGTCTGGTGCCTGATGCGCAGTCGGCTCACGACCGACCACCCACCCAGGTGGGTGCGGCGCTGGTCGGGAAGTACCGCTGACGGATCGCCTCCGACGCCGCGCTGGTCGCCTCCTGCACGACGTCCATCTGACCGGGCAGGTCGTCGAGGATCCGCCCGATCGGCTTGTACTCGAGCTCGCTGCGCATCTGACCGAGGATGCGCACCCCGCTGTCCGACGCCGCCACACGATGGTTCGCGGGCTCGACCTCGCGGAGGCAGGCCTCGGCACGGCTGATCGCGAACAGGACGCTGCGCGGGAAGAGCCGGTCGAGCAGCAGGAACTCCGCCGCGTTGCGCGCGCTCGGCACCCCCTTGTAGGTGCGGAGGTACGCCTCGTAGGCGCCGCACGAGCGGAGGATCGTCGTCCACGACGGCCCCGACGCCTCGGTCAGCGTGCGGGTGGCGAGCAGTCGTGCCGTCATGTCGGCGCGCTCGATGGAACGCCCGAGGGTGAAGAACTGCCACACCTCGTCGCGACTCGTGGCCGACTCGATGATGCCCACAGCGAGGGCGCTGCGTTCGCGCACCCAGGCGAAGAACTCGTGCACCTTGTCGTCCGCGACCTTGCGCGGCATGCGGGCGCGGGTGGTGTTCAGGCACTCCCACAGCTCGGTCGAGACGATCTCGCGGGCCCGGCGGGCGTTCTCGCGGGCGGCGCCGAGCGAGTACGCGATCGACGCCGGGTTGTGCCGGTCGACGGCGAGCATCGAGAGCACGTCGCCCCGGGTCAGCGACACGTCGGCGGGGGCCTCGCTGCCCATGACGGCGAGGAGGCTGCGGCAGGCGGTGTCCTCCTCGATCCACGGATCCTCGAGCAGCAGCTGGAGGTGCACGTCGAGGATCCGCGCGGTGCCGTCGGAGCGCTCGATGTACCGGCCGATCCAGAACAGGCTCTCGGCGATGCGGCTCAGCATGGGGTTCCTTCCGAAGTGGGTGCCCCGAGATCGGAGCGGGGGCCCGCAGGAGGCGCGGGTCGGCCTCGTGAACCGACCCGCGCCTCCTCGGCTCGTCGCTGTTGCTGCTGCTGCTCGTGCTCCTGCTGCTGCTGGGCCTGCTGGTCGTTCCGCGGGTCGTCCTGAGGGGCGTGATCGGGGCTGTGGTCGCCGTGCGGCGAGGCGTCGGCGATGATCGGGATGGACTGCGTCGGCGTCGTCTGCTCGGCGATCAGGGCGCTGACGTCGTGGCCGGCCCAGGCGTTGACGTCGCCGCCGACGATCCAGGTGTCCTTCGAGCCGCCGCCCTGGCTGCTGTTCACGACCAGCTCGCCTTCGGGCAGGGCGACCCGCGTCAGACCGCCGGGCAGCACCCAGACGTCGTCGCCGTCATGCACGGCGAAGGGCCGCAGGTCGGCGTGCCGGGCGCGGAGCCCCTCGTCGACGAGGGTGGGGATGGTGCTCAGCTGCACGACCGGCTGCGCGATCCAGCCGCGCGGGTCGGCCAGCAGCTGCGCGCGCAGCACGTCGAGCTCGCGTCGACTCGCGGCCGGGCCGACGACCAGCCCCTTGCCGCCCGAGCCGTCCACCGGCTTGACGACCAGCTCGTCGAGCCGGTCGAGCACCTCGTCGAGAGCGCCCGGGTCTTCGAGACGCCAGGTGCGGACGTTCGGCAGCAGCGCCTCCTCGCCGAGGTAGTAGCGGATCAGCTCGGGCAGGTACGTGTACACGAGCTTGTCGTCGGCGACGCCGTTGCCCACCGCGTTGGCGATCGTCACGGTGCCGAGGCGGGCGGCCATCAGGAGGCCCGGCGAACCCAGCACGGAGTCGGCCCGGAACTGCAGCGGGTCGAGGAACTCGTCGTCGACCCGCCGGTAGATGACGTCGACGCGCTCGGGGCCGCCGGTGGTGCGCATGAACACCCGGCCGCCCGAGCAGTAGAGGTCGCGGCCCTCGACCAGCTCGACGCCCATCAGGCGGGCCAGCAGAGTGTGCTCGTAGTAGGCCGAGTTGAAGACGCCGGGGGTCAGCACGACGACGGTGGGCTCGTCGACGCCCGACGGCGCGCTCTTCTTCAGAGCCGAGAGGAGGCGGTTGGGGTAGTCGCCGACGGGCCGCACGCGCATCGAGACGAACAGCTCGGGCAGGGTCTGCGCCATGACGCGACGGTTCGAGATGACGTAGCTGACGCCGCTCGGCACCCGCACGTTGTCTTCGAGCACGCACCAGGCGCCCGCCTCGTCGCGGATCAGGTCGATGCCCGACACCTGGATCCGCACGCCGTTGGCGGGCTCGATGCCCGCCGCCTGCCGGTGGAAGTGACTCGACGAGGTCAGGAGGCTCGCGGGGATGACCCCGTCGGCCACCGCGCGCTGCGGCCCGTAGACGTCGGCCAGGAACGCCTCGAGCGCCTTGACCCGCTGCGCGATGCCGGCCTCGACCCCCGACCACTCGTCGTGCTCGACCACCCGCGGCACGGCGTCGAGGGGGAACGGGCGCTCCTCCCCCGCGAAGTCGAAGGTGACGCCCTGGGCGAGGTACGAGTCGGCGAGCGCCGCCGTCCGACCGCGCAGGTCGTCCTGCGTCATGGCCTCGAGGGTCGCGTGGATGTCGGCGTAGGCGCGGCGGGCCTGGCCGTCGGTGTCGAACATCTCGTCCCACGCGCGGGGCGGGGTGCGGGTGCTGGCGGCGGTGCCGGTCGTGCGGGTCCCACCGCGTGCGCCGCCGCGGGCGCCGTCGTGCGCGCGGCTGTGCGCGCCGCTGTGCGAGCCGCTGTGCGAGCCGCTGTGCGCGCCGCCCCGAGTATCGCCGTAACCACTGAAGAGGTCGCCCATGCGCTCGACGGTACCGACGGGGTGTTGCGGGGGTGTTTCCGGTCGGGGGCGGGGGTGTTGCGCGGTGCGGCGCGGTGTGGCGGCGGCCCGGCGGCCGGCTCCGGAGAGGGTCGCCGAGGCGTCGGCGGACATCCGCACAGCCCGGAGGACTAGCGTCGTACCGACCACAGATCGCCCACCGGGAGGACCCCATGCGTTTCCGTTACCTCGTCATCGCCGTCATCGCGTTCATCGCGTACACCTACGGAGCCAAGGCCGGCAAGGGTCGCTACAAGCAGATCTCGAACTACCTCGACTCGTTCTGGAACGACCCCAAGGTGAAGAAGGCACGCGCCGTCGCGAAGAAGGACGTCGCGAAGGCGCGCAAGGCGGCCGTCAAGAAGGCCTCCAAGCTCAACCGCTGAGGTCGGTCGACCCGAGCCCCTGAGGTTCGGTCGCCGCCCTCACGAGAAGAAGACCCCGGTGCGCGCACCGGGGTCTTCTTCGTCTGCGGACGCGTTCTCGTCGTGTGATTTTGCTGCCGGTCTTGACAATGCTACTGAGTTGACTCAGTGTTGAGCGTGGTCATATCGACCCCCACGTCAGGAGACACCCCATGCGAGCGTTCATCGTCGACCAGTACAAGCAGCCTCTGCACGAGGCGGATGTCGCCGAACCCGTCGTCGGCGACCACGACGTCCTGGTCAAGGTCGTGGCCGCAGGTTTGAACCAGCTCGACGAGAAGATCCGCAAGGGCGAGTTCAAGCTGATCCTGCCGTACAAGACCCCCTTCACCCTCGGCCACGACGTCGCCGGCACGGTGATCGGCGTCGGGGCGAAGGTGCGGTCGGTCAAGCCCGGTGACGAGGTCTTCGCCCGCCCGCGCGACCCCCGCATCGGCACGTTCGCCGAGCGCATCGCGGTCGACGAGGCCGACGTCGCCATCGCGCCGTCGACCATCAGCCCGGTCGAGGCCGCCTCGCTGCCGCTGGTCGCCCTGACGGCGTGGCAGGCCCTCGTCGAGAAGGGACGGGTCGGCCCCGGGCAGAAGGTGCTGATCCACGCAGGGTCGGGTGGCGTCGGGTCCATCGCGATCCAGCTCGCGAAGCACCTCGGCGCGACCGTGGCGACCACCGCCTCCTCGGCGAACGCCGACTTCGTCCGAGAGCTGGGCGCCGACGTCGTCGTCGACTACCGCAGCCAGGACTTCGCGACCGAGCTGTCGGGGTACGACTTCGTGCTCGACAGCCTCGGCGGCGAGAACCTCGAGAAGTCGCTGCGCGTTCTGCGACCCGGCGGCAAGGTGGTCGGCATCAACGGCCCGCCCGACCCCGCGTTCGCGAAGCAGGCCCGACTGAACCCCGTGCTCCGACTCGTCATCGCCGGCCTCAGCCGCAGCGTCCGCAGCAAGGCCCGCAAGCTCGGCGTGACCTACGAGTTCCTCTTCATGCGCGCCGACGGACGACAGCTGCGCGAGATCGCCGCGCTGGTCGAGTCGGGCGCCATCCGACCCGTCGTCGGGGCGACCTTCGCCTTCGCCGAGACACCGGCGGCGCTCTCGGCGCTCGGCACGAGCAGCATCCGCGGCAAGGCCGTCGTCACCGGGGCGTGACCGGGCCGGATCCAGCTGCGCTCAGCGCCCTGCCGGAGGCACCTTCGACGTCGGCCTGACCTCGGCGCTGTCTGAGGCGGCTTCGACCTCGGCGCGGGTGCAGGGGCGGTTGCGTGAGCGGGGTTGCGGATGCCACAGCGACTGCGGGTGCAGGTGTGTGGCAGGTGCGGCTGCCGAGCCCGGCGAGGTCAGCGCGGCAGCACCACCTCGAGCTGCGCCCTGATCGTCGCCACGACCTCTGCGACGGTCGTCGCCTCGTCGACCGCCGAGGCCATCACGACGAGCTGGACGGCCGACACGACGTGGGCGAGCGTGGTCGCCTGCGCGGCCTCGATGCCCGACCGGTCGGCGATCAGCTCGGCGAGCAGCGCCTCAGTCCGGGCGACGATCGAGAGGGCCTCGGCATGGTGCGGCTCGGCCGGGTCGCCGAACACCATCTCGCGCAGATACGTGCGGCCGTTCTCGACCTGGGCCCTGTTGCACTCGACGATCGGCGTGACGACGGCCAGCACCGCATCGAGCGTGGTCGCTGCCTCGGCGGCGTCGACGCGGCCGCGTTCGAGCGAGCGGGCGTAGTTGTCGTTCTGCGCGAGCAGCAGCAGCTCGCCCTTCGTCTTCGCGTAGAGGAACAGCGTGCCGGCGCCGATGTCGGCCGCCTCGGCGATCTGCTGCGTCGTGACGTCGTCGACGCCGTGCTGGGCGAACAGGTCGGAGGCGGCTCGGGTGATGCGCTCGAGCTTCTCCTGCTTGTTGCGCTCACGCCGACCGGACGGCGCGGATGTCGACGACATGGATTCTCCTGGAATAGAAACTGACTGCACTCGATTATGACAGTAGTCAGTCCGAGGCGGTCCGATCGGGGCCGCCTCATCTTCGCATCATCGACAGGAAGACCCTCATGACCTCTCTCACCAACGCCGTCGTACTCGTCACCGGAGCGAACGGGGGCATCGGCACCCGGTTCGTCGAGGCCGCACTCGCCCGCGGGGCCGCCAAGGTCTACGCCACCGCTCGCACCCCGCGCACCTGGGACGACGAGCGCGTCGTGCCGCTCACGCTCGACGTCACCGACGCCGCCTCCATCGCCGCGGTCGTGGAAGCCGCCCCCGACGTCACCGTCCTGATCAACAACGCCGGCGCGAACGCCCCCACACCGGGCATCCTGAGCCACACCGACGACGAGATCCGCGCCAACGTCGAGACGAACTTCTTCGGCCCGCTGTTCCTCGCCCGGGCCTACGCGCCGCTCCTCGCAGCCCGCGGCGGCGGCACGGCGATCATCGACATCCACTCCGCGCTCTCGTGGTTCGCCGTGGCCGGCATCTACTCGGCGACGAAGGCCGCGCTCTGGTCGGCGACCAACTCGCTGCGGCTCGAGCTGCAGCCCGCCGGGGTGCAGGTCGTCGGCGTGCACGTCGGTTACGTCGACACGGCGATGGCCGCCGGCGTCACCGACGCGAAGACCGACCCGGCCGACCTCGTCGCGCAGGTCTTCGACGCGACCGAGGCGGGCCAGCACGAGGTCCTCGCCGATGACACGTCCCGTCAGCTCAAGGCCGGCCTCTCGGCCCCGCTCGAGGCGGTCTACCCCCAGCTCGCGCAGAGCTGACCGCACGCCGAGGTGCGAAACTGACCGGCGACGAGGTGACCCGAAAGGGTAGTCCGGTGTCTGCTAGGACACCCTTCGGGTCACTTCGATCGCCAGGCGCGAAACTGACCTGCACCGAGGTGACCCGAAAGGGTAGTCCGGTGCCTTCAAGGACACCTTTCGGGTCACCTCGATCGCCAGCGCGGCGCGGCGCGGACTAGCCGAGCAGCTGCTCGCTGAGGCCCCAGAGGCGGTCGGCCTGCTCGGTGTCGAGGGCGTAGCCCTTCACCCCGCGGCCGGGGGCGTCGTCGCTGAACGGCTCGGCCTCGTTCACGTCTTCGAAGTAGCGGGCGCCGACGCCCTCGACGAGCGGGTGCACTGCGACGAACACCGACGTCGCGGCGCCCTGCTCGGTCGACTTGAACGCCGGGTTCGGCGTGCCGTCGGCGTCGATCCAGCCGCGGTCGATCATCTCCTGCTTCGGCAGGTGACGCTGCAGCGGCGTGATGATGCCACCCGGGTGCACCGCGTTCGCGAGCACGCCGTCGTCGGCCCAGCGGCTCGTGACGCCGACAGCGAAGAGCGAGTTGGCCGTCTTCGACTGGCCGTACGCCGCCCACGGGTCGTACTCGCGGCGCTCGAACATCACGTCGTCGAACACGACCGGCGACCTGTGGTGACCGGTCGAGCTGAGCGACACCAGCCGCGACGGGGATCCCGACGCCTGGGCGCCCTCGACCAGCGCACCCCGCAGGGCGTTCGCGAGTGCGAAGTGGCCGAGGTGGTTGTTGCTGAACTGCAGCTCCCACCCCTCGGGGGTGCGGGTCTCGGGCGTCGCCATGACGCCGGCGTTGTCGATCAGCACGTCGAGCGGGCCCTGCCAGTCGTCGGCGAAGGCCTGCAGGGTGTCGCGCTTCTGCAGGTCGAGGTAGGCGGCCTGCACGGTGCCCGAGTCGGTGGACCGGCGGATGTCGGCCAGCACCTCCTCGGCCCGGTCCATCTTGCGGGCGGCGATGGTGACGTCGGCTCCGGCGGCGACCAGCGCACGGGCGGTCTCGACGCCGATGCCCGACGCTCCGCCGGTGACGACGATGCGGGTGCCGGCGAGGTCGAGCCCCTCGACGACCTCGTGCGCGGTGCTGCGGGCGGTGAACGGTGCGGTGATGCGAGTCATGCTCTGAACGCTACGCCGCCGGTGCCGCACCGCAGCCAGCTGCCGCGCCGACCGCCTCGCGGCCTAGCGGTCGCGCATGCGCCGGCCGAGGGCGACCCCGTAGATCACCGCGGCGACGTAGTGCCCGATCAGTCCGATCACGAGGAGGACGGAGGCGACCGTCTCGACCGTCTGCCCGACCGACTCGAGCCCCGCGGCCCCGTCGACCCGCCCCTGGTCGACCAGGGCGACCCCGACGAGCAGCAGCAGCAGACCCGTGAAGATGAACGCGGTGCGGACCTTGCCGACCCACGTGACCGGGAACGACGCCCCGCCGAACGCGACGAGCGACACGATGCTGAGCAGCACGTCGGGCAGCAGGATCAGCACGAAGACCGGCCAGGGCAGCAGCCCGCCGAGTGCGAAGGCGGCCACGACGGCGATGACGGTCAGCCGGTCGGCGACCGGGTCGAGCCACTTGCCGAGCTCGGAGATCGAGTTCGTCTTGCGGGCGACGAAGCCATCGACGAAGTCCGTCAGGAAGACGACGGCGATGACCACCATCGACGACCAGTAGTGCCGGTCGACGATCAGCACGATGAACACCGGCAGCAGCAGGAGGCGCACCAGGGTGATCGCGTTCGGCACGGTCCGCCAGTCGTCTTGGCGGAACAGTCGATCGACCAGCGTCACGCGTCGTCCTCTCGCTGCGGCGTCGACTCGGGTGACGACGTGCTCGGTGGGTCGATTCTACGGGGCCGAGCCGCGCCTCCTCGGGGCCGACCCGCGCCTCCTCGGGGCCCTGGCGGTCAGCCGCCGTAGCCGCGCAGGCTGCTCGTCAGTGTCTGGCCGTCGACGTAGAGGTAGCAGCTGATGATGCGGTCGCCCGCACTCCAGCCCTCTTCGGTGGGCTGGAGGAAGTCGTAGCCGATCACGGACTCCTCGAACTCGACACCCACGAACCCGGGGAACGCGTCGTAGCAGAGCTGGTCGGCGGCCTCGCTGAGGGCCTGATCGCCCGGGAACTCGACGTCGGGCGCCTCGTCTTCGAAGAACACCTCGTTGTCGTGCGGTGTCGTGCAGTCCTGTCGTTCGACCTCGACGACGACCCCGCCGGTGGTGCCCTGGCCGAACGAGAAGCAGTCGCCCAGGCGCAGCTCCTCGACGGGGGTGCCCGAGCCGCTGCCGTCCGCACCGCCGCCCGAGCCGCCGTCGGCGCCCGTGCCGCCGCCGGTGCTCGACGCCGCGTCGACGAAGCCGCGCACGGCCCCGATGAGGCCGACGGACGACAGCCCGAGCATCACGATCACGACCACCGCGACGATGGCGATGAGCGGCCGCCGCCGACGCAGCGGGCTGGGCGACCCCTCGGGCGTCGGCTGCCAGTACCCGTCGGGGCCGTGGGCCCGGTCGCGGGGCACGTAGGGGGCGGGCGTCGGCGCCCCGAAGGCGGCGGGCGCGGGGATCGCAGGAGGCGCGGGTCGGCGCGCGAGGACGGCCGGCGCATCCGCCTCGTCGGCCCCCACCGCCTCGGCCCAGCGTCCGACCGAGGCGACGACGGCATCGACGACGACCGCCTGATCGCTGTGCAGCGGCAGCCCGAGGCGCTCGACCGAGCGGTCGGCGACCGGGGTCACACCGGTGGAGTCGGCCGACAGACCGGCGACGAACCAGTCGCGGCCGTCGTCGGCGAGGTCGAGGTAGAGACGGTGGCCGAGACGCAGGCGCAGAGCGGCACCGCCGACGAGGTAGTCGGACGGACGCCCGTCGATCTCGACGCCGGGCAGGGCGCGCCGCAGACGGGCCGCCAGCTGCTCGAACAGCGGCGGCAGATACGAGTTCGTCACGGTCTTCTCCTCGCGGCCGGTGCGGTGCCGCTCGTCGATCGTATCCGCCGCCGCCCGGGCGACTACGGCGAGTCGCCTGGATTCCGGACGGTGGGCAGAAGACGCCCCCGCACGCGACGCGAAGGGCAGGTTCTGACCACCGTACGGGTGCGGCGGCGGGTGGAGCAGGCGGGCGGACCCGAGCCGACTAGCTCGAGACGCTCGCGAGCGTCGGGTAGTCGGTGTACCCCTCGGCGCCCGGGCCGTAGAACGTGCTCGGGTCGGGCTCGTTCAGCTCGGTGCCGCGCTCCCAGCGGGCGACGAGGTCGGGGTTCGCGATCGCGAGGCGACCCACCGCGATGGCGTCGGCGAAGCCGCTCTCGACCAGGTCGCGGGCCTCGGCCAGGTCGGTGACGGTGCCGAATCCGCTGTTCAGGATGACGTTGCCGTCGAAACGGCGACGGAGTCGCTGCACGAGCTCGCCGCGCGGGTCGGCGTGCAGGATGCTCAGGTACGACAGGCCGAGCGGCGCGAGACCGTCGACGAGGGCGTCGTACGTGGCGGTGACGTCGTCGACGTCGGTCTCGACGACGTCCTGGATGTTGTGCATCGGCGAGATGCGGATGCCCACACGACCGGCGCCGATGGCGTCGGCGACGGCGACCGCGGTGTCGATGCTGAGTCGCGCGCGGTTCTCCGGGGTGCCGCCGAACTCGTCGGTGCGCACGTTCGAGACGGGCGACAGGAACTCGTGCAGCAGGTAGCCGTTGGCGCTGTGCAGCTCGACGCCGTCGAGGCCGGCCTCGAGGACGGCGCGCTTCGAGGCGGTGACGATGTCTGCGATCACCTGGTGCACCTCCTCGGTGGTGAGGGCGTGGGGCACGGGGTAGTCGCGCTTGCCGTCGGGGGTGCGGACGACGCCGTCGATGGCGACCGCGCTCGGGCCCACGATGCGCTCGGTGCCGGTGACCTCGGTGTGCGTGACGCGACCACCGTGCATCACCTGCATGACGATCGTGCCGCCCTTCGCGTGCACGGCGTCGGCGACGCGCTTCCAGCCGGCGACCTGCTCGTCGGTGACGATGCCGGGCTGCCCCGGGTACGCTTTGCCCTCCTGCGTCGGCCAGGTGCCCTCCGTCACGATGAGACCCATCGTGGCGCGCTGCGAGTAGTGCTCGACCGGCAGGTCGCCGGGGACGTCGCCCTCGCTGGCGCGGACGCGGGTCAGCGGCGCCATGGTGACGCGGTTCGAGAGCACGAGGTCGCCGAACGTGGCGGAGGAGAACAGGCTCACAGTGAGTCCTTTCATAGACGGATGTCGACGTGCGCCGGAGCGCACCCCGAGCGGAACCACCGAGGAGGCGCGGGCATTCCGCCGAGGACGGCCCGGTCTCCGAGTCCGCAGCAGCTTCACAGGCAGGGGTTGCGGGCTGGGCTCGCGGGCGGAGCGGCGGGCGGGGCGCGGTGGCGACCACCCGGTCGACCGCCGGGGTGGCCGCGACGGGTGATGCGCGCGTGCACCGGGCGGTATCGGGGCGAGACCGGCCGTGTCCCCGTTAGGGAGGATTGCCGAGGTGCGGGGCGACTCCTATGCTCGGCTCCGTGGGGATGACGACGAAGCGACGGGCAGCGCAGGGCATGCGACTGCGGAGAGATGCGTCCGGATCCGTCGAGGCGGACGCTCTCGTGCTCGATGCGACGGACGCCGATGCCATCGCGGGCGCGGGCGCGCTCGCGGAGCCGGCCGACGCGGTCGTCCCCCTGCCCGCGGGTCTCGCACGGCGGACGATCTACCTGCTCTCGCCGGTCGTCCACGGCTTGTTCGGGGTGCTCGCGTTCGCCGGCGCCCTGTCGGTGACGCCGGACGCCCTCGGCCCCGTGGCGGGCATGGTCGCGCGGATGCTCTACGTGTCGTCGGCGCTGCTGTCGTTCTTCCTGACCACGATGATCGTGGCGGTGCGCGTCGATGTGCGGCGGGGCGGGGTCCGACCGCCGCTGAGCGTTCCGCTCGTGTACGCGTTGAGCCCGGTGACCGGCGGCCTGATGCTCGCCGCCGCGTACGTCTCGCAGCTGAACGGCGGTCCGTTCGCGGGCGGCTGGGGGGCGATGCTGCTGACGACTCTGTCGCTCGTGCTGCTGACCCAGCGGTCGCGCACGCGCCCCTAGCCGCACCGACGCCGCGCACGCGCGGCCAGCCGCGCCGACGCCGGCCGGCTCGGCGCGCCGGAGGCCCCGCGCGACGACGGTTCAGCGCCAGTCGTCGGGCGGGACGCTCTCGTCGTAGGGGTCGAAGGGCGGCTCGTCGTACGGCGGCGCATCGTCGTGGGGCGGCTCGTCGCGAGGCGGGCGCGCCGGCGCGGGCCGAGCGCGAGCGGGCTCGGCCCGACTGGCGCGCGCCGGAGTCGGCGCGGTGCGAGTCGGCTCGGCCCGGGGCGCCTCGGCACCACTCGACCCGGCCGAGGCCGCCGAAGCCGCCGCCTCAGCCGCGTCTTCGGGCGACGTGCCGCCGACGACGTCGAGCACCTGCTGGCCGTAGGTGTCGAGCTTCTTCTGGCCGACGCCGCTGATGGTCGCGAGCTGGTCGAAGGAGGTCGGACGGGTGGACGCGATGCCACGCAGGGTCGCGTCGCCGAAGACCACGTACGCGGGCACACCCTGAGCCTTCGCGACGCCGGCCCGCCACTGGCGCAGGGTCTCGAAGAGGGGCTGATCGGCGGCGTCGAGATCGGCCGCACCGGCACCCGCTCGCGAACCCCGCGCGCCCGAGGCCGACCCCGAACGCGATCGAGCCGCACGGGGTGCCCGCTCGGGCTCCTTGCGAAGCCGCACCGGCCTGCCCCCCGAGAGCACCTCGCCCGCCGCATCGGTGATCAGCAGCGTGCCGTAGCCGTCGGGCGACACGGCGAGGATGCCCTGGGCGAGCAGCTGCCGGACGACGCCCCGCCATTCGATCTCGGTCAGCTCGGAGCCGATGCCGAACGTCGCGAGCTGCTCGTGCCGGTTCTGCGTGATGCGCGGGGTCGTCTTGCCGAGCAGGATGTCGATGATCTGACCGGCGCCGAACTGCTGGTCGCGCTCGCGCTTGAGGCGCACGACCGTCGAGAGCAGCTTCTGCGCGGCGACGGTGCCGTCGATCGCCTGAGGCGGCGTCAGACAGGTGTCGCAGTTGTGGCACGGGGTGCTCGCCTGGCCGAAGTAGCCGAGCAGCTGCACGCGCCGGCACTCGACGGTCTCGCAGAGCGCGAGCATGGCGTCGAGGTGGGCGCTGAGCTTGCGCCGGTGGTCGGCGTCGCCCTCCGACTGGTCGATCATGCGGCGCTGCTGCATGACGTCCTGCAGCCCGTAGGCGAGCCAGGCGGTCGACGGCAGGCCGTCGCGACCCGCTCGACCGGTCTCTTGGTAGTAGCCCTCGACCGACTTCGGCAGATCGAGGTGGGCCACGAAGCGCACGTCGGGCTTGTCGATGCCCATGCCGAACGCGATCGTCGCGACCATGACGATGCCGTCTTCGCGGAGGAACCTCGACTGGTTGCGGGCCCGCACGCCCGCGTCGAGACCCGCGTGGTACGGCAGCGCGGCGATGCCCTGCTTGACCAGGAACTCGGCCGTGCCCTCGACCGACTTGCGCGACAGGCAGTAGACGATGCCGGCGTCGCCGTCGTGCTCGGCGCGGATGAAGCGCAGCAGCTGCTGCTGAGGGCCGTCTTTCGACTCGATGCGGTACTGGATGTTGGGCCGGTCGAAGTCGGCGACGAAGTGCGCGGCGTCGTCGAGCTCGAGCCGGGCCGAGATCTCGCGGTGCGTCGTCTCGGTGGCCGTCGCCGTCAGGGCGATGCGCGGCACGTCGGGCCAGCGCTGGTGCAGCACCGAGAGCTCGAGGTAGTCGGGGCGGAAGTCGTGGCCCCATTGCGCGACGCAGTGCGCCTCGTCGATGGCGAAGAGCGACAGTCGCGCACGGTCGAGGAGGTCTTTGGTCGAATCGAGCCGCAGCCGCTCGGGTGCCAGGTAGAGCATGTCGAGCTCGCCGGCGACGAAGGCCCGCTCGACCTCGCGCCGCGTGTCGGGGTCTTGGGTCGAGTTCAGGAACTCGGCACGCACGCCGACCGCCTCGAGGGCGTCGACCTGATCTTGCATCAGTGCGATCAGCGGCGAGACGACGATGCCCGTGCCCTCTCGCACGAGAGCGGGCACCTGGTAGCAGAGCGACTTGCCGCCACCGGTCGGCATCAGCACGAGAGCGTCGCCGCCGCCGACCACCTGCTCGATGATCGCCGCCTGCTGCCCCCGGAAGTCGTCGTAGCCGAAGACCCGCTGCAGCACGTCGAGGGGTGCGGCGGAGGCCGGTCGGGCGACGGCGGAGGTGGTGGGAGCGTTGGTCACCAGGCGAGTCTAAGAGGCGCGACCGACAGGCTCGTCGGCCCCGTGCCTCCTGGTGGGAACCACCCCGACGAGACCGTCTGGGGAGGACCGATCGAGCCCCGCCGCGTCGAACGCCCGCACGACGAGCCACACGTACAGCGGCGTCGTGACGACGGTGACCGCGAGGCCCAGCGGGCTGCCGTCGCTCGACGGGGTGCCCGCGAACGGCGCCAGCAGCACGAACAGCACGACGTTGTTGAGCACATGGGCGACGATGGCGGCCTCGAGCCCGCCCGTCCGCCAGGTGAGCCAGGCCGCGGCCACCCCGAAGACGGCGACGTCGGCGAGCCCCCACGGGTTGTACGCGTGTGCGGCGGCGAACGCGATGGTCGGCAGCACGATCGCGACCGCGGGCCAGGCGATCCACGAGCCGAGGGCCTGCATCGCGAACCCGCGGAACGCGTACTCTTCGGCCGTCGCCTGCAGCGGCACCAGCAGCACGATGACCACCAGCGACCAGACGAGCGCCTCAGGCGGGGTCGTCACGGGCCCGAGACCGATCGACGCGCCGGTCAGCAGAGGCACGGCGAACGAGCTCAGCAGCACCGTCAGCCCCATGAACACGGCGGCCGGCACGAGACAGCGGGCCAACCAGCCCCAGCGCAGGCGCCCCGCGACGCTCGAGAGGCGCCCCGGCCCGCCGAGCCCCGCCGCGCGGGTCGCGAGCAGCACCGACGGCAGCATCATGACGATCGACCCGAGCGTCAGCAGCATGACGAGGGGCTCGGAGGCGTCGAGCGGATCGGCCTGCAGCGCCCGGTACACGCGACCCACCGCGTCGGCCCCGGCCACGATCCGCAGCACGGCCGTCGCGGCGAGCACGAAGGCGTTCGAGAGGACGACATAGAAGGCGACCGCCAGCACGGCGGCCAGCACGGGCCGGTACCAGCGGTACGTCGGCAGTGCGCGGAACATGCGGTGGTAGGCGACGGTCACGACTAGAGGGTAAGGGGCGCCCCCGACAGTCCCCCGCGCGACCCGGCGGCCCGCCGTCCGGACGCCGAGACGGCCCGCGTCGACGCCCGCGAGGGACGCACGACACGGGCCGTCGGGCCGATGACTGCTGCTAGAACAGGACGATCACGACCGCGAGCCCGCCGGCCGAGCCGTCGAGCGCCGCGTCGCCGCTGTACTCGCTGGTCAGCAGGTGGATGCCGCGGCCGAGCTTGCCGACCTGGACGGTCGCCTTGCCATCGGGGCCGACGGTGGCGGTGCCGACCGTGCGGCCGTTGTCGCGCACGGCGACGGTGCCGGTCGGGGTGACCGCGCCGGTGACCGTGGCCGTGTAGCTGACCGGCGAACGCGAGGTGGTCAGCAGGGCCGAGGCGCCGCCGCGGACCCGCGACGACAGCTTGTCGACCGTGACCGCCGACGAGCTCGCCGAGGCCTCGGTGCTGCCCTCGGCGGTCGCGGTGACCGTGACCGCGATCGAGCGGCCGGCGTCGGCCGCGACGAGACGGTACCGGTCGCCGGTGGCGCCGGCGATGGGCGCGCCGTCGCGGGTCCACTGGTAGGCGCGGGTCACGCCGTCGACGCTCCACGCGCCTCCGTCTGTGCGGAGCGTGCGGCCGACCACCGCGTCGCCCGTGATGCGGGGCGCCGTGACCGACTCGATCGGGACGGCAGGAGGCGCGGCGATCTCGAGCGGGACGGTCGCGGTCGTGCTCGTGCCCTCGACCGAGATCGTCAGCTGGCGGGTGCCCGCCTCGAGCCCCTCGGGCACGGTCACCTCGAGCGTGGCGCGGCCCTGCTCGTCGGTGCCGGTCACCACGGTGCCGTCGATGGGGGCCGACCCGACCCGCGTGCCGTCGAACGCCGCCGTGACGGTGCCCGTGGTGGGGCCGCCGTTGCTGAACAGCAGCGACGAGAGACCGAGCGACACGGTGTCGCCGGGGGCGAAGCCGCCCTCGGGCGCGGCCGGGACGGTGACGCCGACGGAGCGCTGCGCGAGGTCGGGCGAGACGACGGGGTTCGCCGCGAAGTAGTCGACCTGGCTCTGCAGGTCGACCTTGCCGCTGTCGGCCTTCGCCGAGGCGCCGTTCAGGGCGGTGAAATTGTCGCCGCCCGAGGCGAGGAACGAGTTGACGGTCACCTTGTAGCTAGCGGTCTCGTCGAGCGGCTGACCCTGGAACAGGATCTGACCGATGCGCGAGCCGGCGGCGGCCGTCGGGTCGTACGTGTAGCTGAGGCCCTTCGAGACGCCGAGCTTGAGGAACGGCCGCGACGAGCCCGCGGGCTGCCACTGCTGCTCGAGCGTGCGACGGATCTGCGCACCGGTCAGCGTCGAGACGACGAGGGTGTTGGCGAAGGGCTGGACGGCGGCGGCCTCCTGGAAGGTCACGCGGCCGTCGGGGTCGATCGTCGCGTCGCCGCTCGAGGCGTACTTGAGGTCGGCGCGGAGACCGCCCGGGTTCATGAACGCGATCTGCGCGCCGTTCTCGACGGTCGCGGCGAGCTGGGCGTCGGCGACGAGGTTGCCGAGGGTGGACTCGCCGCCGCGGTTCTCACTGCCGTCGAGCTGCTTGGCCCGGAGGACGTCGGCCGTGATCGTGCCGACGGGCTTGCGACCCTCGACGGCGGCCACGGCGACCGCGTCGGAGACGATCTTCGCCACGGCGGGGTCGGGTGCCGCCGACTGGTACAGGGGCACCAGCGCGCCGGTGACCGACGCCTCGTCGGTGGCGGCGTCGTAGGTGACGGTGAGGTGGCTGAGGTTCGCGCCGTAGCTGCCGGTCTGGACGATCGGACGGGGCTTCGTGCCGCCCGTCGGCACGATGTTCTCGAAGTCGTAGGTCGCGTGGGTGTGCGCCGAGAGGATGGCGTCCACCTCGGGCGAGACGTTCTTCGCGATGTCCGCGAAGTCGGAGTCACCGGTCGCGTCGGCCTCGACGGCGGTCGCGTTGCCCTCGTGCACGAGCAGCACGAGCACGTCGGCCTCGCCGTTGTCGGCGTCGTCGACCCCGTCGGTGAGCTCGGCGGCGGCCAGGTTGACCGAGTCGACGATGTCGCCGAACTCGAGCCCCTCGATGCCGGCCGGGCTGACCAGCTCGGGCATCAGCTCGGTGATGGCGCCGATGAACCCGACCTTCACGCCGCCGACCTCCTCGACGTAGTAGGGGTCGTACACGGGCTCGCCGGTCGCGCTGTCGAGGATGTTCGAGCTGACGTAGGGGAAGTCGCTGCGCGGCACGACGCGGTCGTCGAAGTCGGCGCGACCCTTGTCGAACTCGTGGTTGCCCGGGGTGCTGACGTCGAGCCCCATCGAGTTGAGGGCGTCGAGGGTCGGCTCGTCGTCCTGGATGAACGACGTGAACGTCGAGGCCCCGATGTTGTCGCCCGACGAGACGAAGAGCGTGTTCGGGTTCGCGGCACGGAACTCGTTGACCTTGCCCGCCATGACCGCTGCGCCGGCGGTCGGGCTCGCCTCCTGGGCGAGACGCCCGTGGAAGTCGTTGATGCCGAGGATGTCGATCGTGGTCGTGGCCGCCTGGGCCGGGACGGCGACGAGCGTGCCGAGACCGAGCGCCGCGACGGTGACGCCGACGAGAGCGACTCCGCGGACGCGACGACCGCCTCCCTGGCTTCGGTTCTCTGAGGACGGGGGGCTTGTGCGCATGGGCGTCTGTGCTCCTGGTACGTGGCGGTCGGGGCCGACGACTCCCCTGAACGAGGGTCGACATCGAGAGCCTAGGTTTCGGCTGGGAATCGGGCAAGGATCCGCCGAGGAACGTCACGTGTTGTTCACGCAGGGGCGTCTGGGGAGGGATCGCTAGGCTGAGGCGTCCGCCGATCGAGCCCGGAGGTGCCCGCGTGACCACCCCCCGCACCCGCCTCGCCGTGCTCGGTTCGCCCATCGCCCACTCGCTCTCGCCCGTGCTGCACCGGGCCGCCTACGACGCCCTCGGTCTGCCCTACGAGTACGACCGCGTCGAGGTCGCCTCGGGGGCGCTCGGCGGCTTCGTCGCCTCCCTCGATCGGAGCTGGCGCGGCCTCAGTCTCACCATGCCGCTGAAGCGCGAGGTGCTGCCGCTGCTCGACACCGTCTCGCCGCTCGCCCGCCGGCTGGGCGTCGCGAACACGGTCGTCCTCGACGCCGACGGGCGACGGCACGGTCACAACACCGACGTCGACGGCATCGTCCGCTCGGTCGCCCTGCGGCACGACGCCCGGCCGACCTCCGCGGTCGTGCTCGGCGGGGGCGCCACGGCCGCCTCGGCGCTGTCCGCCGCCTGGCGCCTCGGGGTGCGCTCGGTCGCCGTGCTCGTCCGCGACCCCCGTCGCGCCGGCGAGCTCGCGCCGCTCGCGTCCGATCTCGGGGTCGACCTCGAGATCCACCCTCTGACGGCGCTCGCCGGTCTCGGCCCTCTCGACTTCGTCATCAGCACCCTCCCGGGAGGCGCGGCGGACGACCTCCCGCTCGCACCGGTCGACGGGGCCTCCCTGCTGTTCGACGTCGCCTACGAGCCGTGGCCGACCCGCGCCTCCTCCCGCTGGTCCGACGCCGGGGGGCTCGTGCTGAACGGGCTCGACATGCTCGTCGAGCAAGCGATCTCGCAGGTCGCGCTCTTCGCCGACGGCGGCGAGGGCGAGGCGCGGGCCGGGCACGACGGCGGGGGCGCCACGACCGCGGTCGACGAACCGCGCGAGGCGGCGCGGGTGCGTGAGGCGATGCGTCGGGCGGTGGGGTCGCTCTCGGGGGCGACCCGCGCCTCCTCGGCATCCTCGAAATCCGCCCCGACCTCCGACGACGGAAGGCGCTGACATGATCCCGACCCCCCGCCCCGTGACCCTGCGGTCGGTCGTGCTCGGCGACGGCCGACCCGCCGTCTGCGTGCCGCTGACCGGTCGCACCGAGGAGGCGCTGGTCGCCACGGCCGCCGCACTCCCCCGCGAGGCGTACGACGTCGTCGAGCTGCGCGTCGACTGGCTCACGGCGGTCGACGACATCGCCCAGGCCATGTCGGCCCTCGTCGCCGTCCGGGCGACCCTGCCCGACGACGTGCCGGTGATCGCGACCTTCCGCACGAAGCAGGAGGGCGGCGAGCGCGACATCACCCCCGACGACTACGGCCTGCTGCTCGGCGCCCTGATCGGCACGGGCGCGGCGGACGCCGTCGACGTCGAGATGTTCACGCAGCCCGACGTGCTCGAGTCCGTCGTCGACGCCGCGCGCTCGGCAGGGGTGCCGGTCATCATGTCGTCGCACGACTTCGCCGCGACGCCCACGCGCGACGAGATCGTCTCGCGACTGCTTCTGCAGCAGGAGCTCGGCGCCGACATCGTGAAGCTCGCCGCCATGCCGCGGTCGGCGGACGACGTGCTGACGCTGCTCGCGGCGACCCTCGAGTTCAGGGCGGGGGCAGGGCTGGTGCCGGCCGTGACCATGTCGATGGGGCCGCTCGGCGCGGTGTCGCGCGTGGCGGGCGAGGCCTTCGGCTCGTGCCTGACCTTCGGCACGGTGGGCGAGTCGAGCGCGCCGGGGCAGCTGGACGCCGCCGGGCTGCGCGCGACGCTCGAGCTGCTGCACCGCGGGTAGAGGCGGGGCACGGGCACTGCGCCAGGATGCGGACACGACGCCAGGTTTTTTGCTGGCGTCAAATCCATCTTCTGGCGTCGTGGGTGAGCGGCCGTCGGGTGCGGGCCTCCGAGGGAGCCGACCGCGGCCCCACCACCGGGAAACGAGCGACGGTCGTCGCTCAACGAGGGCCGTCGGGTCGGGCTCGCCTCGGAGTGAGACGACAGTAGCGCGAGGGAGGGCACCCGGTCGAGCCGCCGGGCGGGGCGGCACCGGGCGGCGAACGGGGCGACAGGGGCCCGCAGGCGGGGCGACACCGGCCGGCGGGCGGGCACCCCCAGTCGGGGGCGAGCGGAACACGGCGGCCGTCTCGTGCGTAGCGTGGGCCTCAGACAGCATCCGGTCGATCGGGACGAGCCCGTTCGGCACTCGCAGGATGCGTGACGAAGGAGAACCCATGAGCATCGGCGGCGGAATCGCCTTGATCGTGATCGGCGCGATCCTCGCGTTCGCACTCGACCTGCAGGTGGCCGGTATCGACATCCAGCTGGTCGGCTACATCCTGATCGCCGCGGGGGTCGTCATCACCCTCCTCGGCATCGTGTTCCTGACTCGTCGGCGCCAGGTCACCTCGACCTCGCGCTCGGCGGTCGACCCCGTGACCGGTGAGCGCGTCACGCGTCGCTCCACCGAGGACGGCGGCGGCCCGGTCGTCTGACCGGCACCCGCCCACACCCCCGACGGCCCCGTGCCCTGCCTGACCGGCAGGGTGCGGGGCCGTCCGGCCGTCCGGCGTCCGCCCGTCGGCCGTCGGCCGTCGGCCGTCGTGGCCAGCGTCCGTCACCGACCGGTCACCACCAGAAGGGCGCCTGCGGCACGTAGCGCTCCTCGAGGCGGCGGACGTCGTCGTCGCTGAGCTCGACCTCGAGGGCGGCGACCGCGTCGGCGAGGTGGTGCGGCTTCGTGGCCCCGACGATCGGGGCCGAGACCACGGGGTTGCGGAGCACCCAGGCGACCGCGATCTGCGCCATCGGCACCTCGTGCTCGGCCGCGACCCGCTCGACGGCATCGATGATCGGGCCGTCGGCGTCGGTGTCGAACGCCTTGGCGACCTCGTCGACGGCCGAGCGGCCGGTGGTCACGTCGCGGGGGCGCGTGAGCCGCCCCTTGCCCTGCGGCGAATACGGCACGAGCCCGACGCCGAGGTCGGCGCAGAGCGGGATCATCTCGCGCTCCTCCTCCCGTTTGAGGAGGTTGTACTGATCCTGCATCGACGCGAAGGGCGTCCACCCGTTCACGACGGCCGCGGTCTGCATCTTGGCGAACTGCCACGCGTACATGCTCGACGCGCCCGTGTAGCGGACCTTCCCGGCCCGGACGAGGTCGTGGAGCGCCTCCATCGTCTCCTCGACCGGGGTCTCGTCGTCGTAGCGGTGCACCTGGTAGAGGTCGATGTGGTCGGTGCCGAGCCGGGTGAGCGACGCGTCGACCTGCTCGAGGATGGCCTTGCGCGAGAGCCCGGACCCACCGGGCCCGTCGTGCATCCGGCCGCTGACCTTCGTCGCGAGCACGATGTCCTCGCGGCGGGAGTACTCGCGGATGGCGCGGCCGACGTACTCCTCGCCGGTGCCCTGCTGGTACACGTTGGCGGTGTCCCAGAAGGTGACGCCGAGCTCGACGGCCTGGCGGAAGAGGGGCGCGGAGGCCTCCTCGTCGAGGGTCCAGGTGTGCAGGCCCCGCGTCGGATCGCCGTAGCTCATGCAGCCGAGGCCGATGCGGCTGATCCGCAGGCCGGTCGTCCCGAGTCGTCCGTACCTCATCGTGAGCTGTCCTCTCGTCGGGCGTCGTCTCGCGAGCGATGCGCGTCGATGGGGCCTGCTGGTTCTCGGGCCTGCGGATCGACCGGGCCGGCGCCCCAGCTGGCGAGGAGAAGGAGGCGCTCCTCGGTCGGCGTACCCGGCTCGGCGCTGTAGATGAGGAAGTTCAGCCCCGGCTCGCCCATCGGCTCCATGGCCGCGTAGACGAGGTCGAGATCGCCGACGACGGGATGCCGGAACGATTTGCTCCCCGAGGCGTGATGCCGCACCTCGTGCGCGCCCCACCGGGTGCGGAACTCGTCGCTGCGGGTCGACAGCTCGCCGACGAGGTCGTGCAGGGCCTTGTCATGGGGGTCGCGGCCGGCCTCGGTCCGGAGGATCGCGACGTTGATGTCGGCGGCGATCGACCACGACGGGTAGAAGGCCTCGGCCAGCTCGCGGTGCAGGAACACGAAGCGGGCGAGGTTGACGGGCCGGTCGGAGAGGGCGTAGAGGTCGGAGTAGAGCGCCCGGAAGAGAGCGTTCTCGCCCAGCACGTCCATCCGTCCGTTCCGGACGAACGCGGGCCCCGAGGCCACGGAGTCGAGGGCCAGCTGCAGGGCGCGCGAGACGCCGGCGGGACGCGCACGCGACCTCGACCGAGCCCGGACGGGCGACTCGTTCGCAGCGCGCGCGAGGTCGGCCAGGTGCGATCGCTCGGCCTCGTCGAGCAGCAGCGTGCCGCCGATCGCCTCGAGCACAGCCTCGGACGCTCCCCCGAGGTCGCCGCGTTCGAGGCGCGAGTAGTACTCGACGCTGACGCCGGCGAGCATGGCCACCTCGGCCCGCCGCAGACCGGGCACGCGCCGCCCCGGACCACCGGGCAGCTCGACCTGCGCAGGGGTCACGCGGGCCCGCCTCGTGGTCAGGAAGTCGCGTACCTCGCTCCTGTTGTCCATGGGATCGACCGTACGACACGGAGAGCGCGCTCAGGGGTGTTCCGCTGGAGCACCCCTGATCCGGGATCTCCTGCCGGCGCGGACGGCGAGCACTTCAGTATCGTGCGCATCGAGCGTGATGGACAAGCGGGCCGCCCGAAGCGGAGGAGAACCGTTCTGCCTGGTCACAGAACTGCCCCACCCGGCACTTCACTACTGAGAGCGGAAGTGAGGACGACCGATGAGACGACGATCGACACCGGGCGAGACCGAGAACGATCTGGTGGCTCGTGCGCGCGGCGGGGACATCGATGCGTTCGAGGCGCTGACCCGTCTGCACGTCAGGAGCGTGCTCCGATACGCAGCCTCGGTGGTGACCGATCGCGGCAGTGTCGAGGACGTCGCCCAGGAGGTCCTGCTCGTGGCGTGGCGCCGTCGAGCGGATCTCGACCCGGAACGTTCTCTGCTGCCGTGGCTGCTCGTGACGACGCGCCACATCGCAGTCGCGACCAACCGTCGGGCCGTCCGACAGGAGGCCGGCGATCTCGACACGGTGGACCACCTCCACCAATGGGAACGCGGTCGAGACCGACGCGCGGCAGCGGAGGAGCTCGCATATCTGCAGGAGGCCCTCGACGGTCTCCCACCGGACGACCGCGAGCTCGTCCGTCTCTGCTTCATCGAAGGACTCTCCTACGACGAAGCCTCGGCCGCGCTCGGCCTGACGCCACCGGCGACACGCAAACGCATCCAGCGCATCCGCGGCCGGCTGCGCTCCTTCCGCACAGCCACCACCGGCACGCAGTACGAGAACTGAGAGCAGGGCGAACATGACGAACACGAACTGGTCCGACACCGACCTCGATGCCGCCGCAGGTCGGATCGAGCACGCCCTCTCACGGAAGCTACGAGGTCGGAGGCGACTCCACCGCGGGGCGATGGCCGCGGGCGTCGCGGTGCTCGGAGTGACGGGAGTCGCGGCCGCATCGGCGCTGCTCCCTCCGCAGACCAAAGGCGAAGTCGACGGGGCCGCACCGTACATCTCGGCCGTGTCGTCGTGCCTCGACACCGCAGGTTGGAACGTGTGGCTGGCCCCGTCCGACGGTCTCGACCCCACAGCGGACAGCATCCACTTCTCCGTGAACGGCTACCAGCAGCTCCGCTTCGCAGACGACATCGACCGATGCCGCGCCGACGTCGCTCGGGCGAACAGCGTCGACGTGATGGACGTCATCGGACTCCGATAGCCCCGCGGAGCCCTGGTCCGACCGCACCGGCGGCCGATGGCTCAGTGGCACGCATCGGTCGGCTGGGGTGAGCCGGCATCACCGCCTTGATGTACCTTGCACCGCAAGGTACCTTGTGACGCATGCCAGTGGACATCGGTGCGCAACTGCGGAAGGGCGTCGTCGAGTACTGCATCCTCGGGCTCCTGGATCGCGAGCCGATGTACGGCTGGCAGCTCTCCGAGCAGCTCGTCCAAGCGGGCCTGGCCGCCAGCATAGGCACGCTGTACCCCCTCCTCGGCCGCCTCCGGACGCAGGGCCTCGTCACGGCGTTCGATCAGCCGTCGGCGACGGGACCAGTCCGGAAGTACTACCGCCTCACTCCGCTGGGGCGCAGTCAGCTGACTGCGTTCCGCCTCCAGTGGGGCTCCTTCACCGCCTCGGTGCATCGACTCATCGGAGAGGACACTCATGACTGACACCAGGCCCGAGATCACCACGGCCTACCTGGCGCAGCTCGACACCGAACTCGCTCAGCTCCCCCCGCAACTGCACCACGACATCCTCGCGGGGATCAGGGAGGAGCTCGAGGGTCTCGACACCGTGGCCGCCGCCGCTCGCATCCATCAGCTCGGCGACCCTGCGTTCATCGCCGCCGAGGCCCGCAGCGAGGTCCAGGTCGACGCCCCGGGCGTCGCTGCGGATCCGCCGGTTCCCGGCCGGACCTTCTCGATCGTCGCAGTCGTCGTCCTCATCGCCGGCTCGCTGCTCGTGCCCGTCGTGGGCGCTCTGGCGGGGCTCGTCTTCGTCAGCCGGTCCAGAGCCTGGACCCGCCGAGAGAAGACCGCAGCCTGGCTCGCACCCGTGGGCGTCGCCCTCCTCGCGCTGGCGGCCGTGGCGCTGATGGCCTCGGCCGACCTCGGCGGCGCCCACGTCGTCGTCCTGGTCGGCTACCTCGTCTTCCCCCTCGAGGGCATCGCGCTGGCCGTTCGAGCCCGGTCGCGAGGCTGGCGCCCCTGACCCTGCGGGCGGTACCTGACCACGCGGCGATCGGCTCCCGAAGGACTCCGCCCTGCGGATCGATCACGAGGAGGACGGAAACCGATTCCAGGGCGCGATCGCGTGATGCCCCGGAGGACCAGTCGATCGAGGTGGAGAGCTAGGCGACCTGCTGCTCGTGACGTGCCGCGCGGCGCTCCGTCACGAGGAAGACGACGAGCAGCACGACGCCGACGAGGACGACGACGATGTTGCCGAGCTGAGCCAAGGACCCGAGGCCGCCCTGCAGGGGGTACGTGGCCTGCATGAAGATGCTCGGGTCCGTGCTCGCGTGAAGCAGGATCGGAGCGATGATCGTTCCGGTCACCCGCAAGGCGAGGTACATGCAGAGGCCGAAGAAGAACGTGTAGAGCATCTGCAGCATCGTGGGGATCAGCGCTTGACCGGTGAAGAGGTTGGTCGCATGCAACAGCGAGAACAACGCCGCCGAGACGAGCCCGACGGCGACCTCCGAACGGCCGGCCGAACGCATGATGCGGACCACGTATCCACGAGTCAGCAATTCTTCGGAGAAGCCGATGACCAGTCCTGCCAGGAGCCAGGCGGCGACCCAGTCGAAGCCTGCGGCTTCGTAGTCGATGCTCGCGAAGCGCAGCACGTTGAAGAGCAGCACGACGGCGACGGCGATCCACATCCAGCCTCGACCTGGAGCTCCCCGGCGTGCGAAGAGACCTCTCAGCCAGCCCAGGCTGGCACCGAAGCCGATCAGGATGAGACTGCCGATCAGGACCGGGACGACGATGAGCACGAGGACGTAGCTGGCGGAGCCGGCGTCGCCGATGAACGGCACGAACGGTGCCATCAGGAGCGATGCGGGTTCGTAGATGGCGAGGTAGCCGACGGCGAGGATCAGCGCCTTCCACCACCGACCCTGTTCCCAGAACCGCGTCCACCCTGATCGTGCAGCCGTGTCTCTCATGATGATCCCCTCGTTCGGGGTTCAGTCAACCATCAGCTTCGAGGCAGACTCAAGTCTGGCGCTCACGGGCCGGGTTGGATCGCCCCCACCGAGAGCTGCTGGACGCTGGGGGACGTGCAGGCGGTGAAGAGATCTCCGCCGGCTCCGATGTACAGAGACGCCGTCGACCCGGGCGGGTAGACCCGGAAGCCCTCGCTCTGCTGCGGCTGGCACTCGGCGGCATCGTAGTTCGCGGCCTGCACCATGGTCAGGATCGCTTGGGCGTACCCACCGGGAGCGATCTGCACGGTCGGGTGCTCCGACGCCCGATCCAGAGTCGCCGAGGCCCCGAGCTGGGTGCCGTCACCGCCTCCTACGAACGACACTCCCGGCCAGCCCTGCAACTCGCAGGTGCGGTCGCCGGTGTTCGTGAGGATCAGAGCGACGCCGTAGCTGCCCGCAGCTCCGCCACCTCCGTCGTCGATCGCGCCCTGCAGCTCGTCGACGGTGCACCGGTCCGCGGCGGCCCCGATCGTCCCGTCGCCGAGATCGCCCCCGCCCCCGGACTCACCGTCCGGGCCGGCTGTCGACGTCGCCGGTGGCGCGGGAGCTGCGGAAGGCGTCGGCGTGGACGTCGGCGTCGGCGTCGGCGTCACCGTCGCGGTCACGGTCTCCGTGCCGGGAGACGGTTCCGAGGCGTCGGGCGTGCAGCCGGCCAGCATGACGACCAGCGCTGCAGCGGACACGGTCACGGTGAGGGGCTTGGAACGAAAACGCATGCACTCCACACTGGCACGCCGCGGGGGGAACATGCTCAGGGGCGGCTGTCACGATGCGTCCGACGGTCTTCAGTCGGCTGCCCACCCCGGGTCGCCGCTCAGACCCGGTCGAGCCTGGTTCTGATGCCGCCGAGATGCACGGCCCGGGGCCCTGACGCGACGTCGCCGAGGCGGGCCAGGAGGCGACGGGCCGCGTCGAGGACGATGGGGTGCTCGACCCCGTAGGTGAGGACACCGTCGAAGACCGTGTCGACGAGCTGTTCCGGCGCCGGCCAGTGCGGCAGGACACGGGCGACGTCATCCTCGTCGAGGTAGGCGGTGATGGCCCGCCGCCCGGCCCACAGAGGCACGAGGGCCGTCGCCGACAGGTCGAGTGCGCTGACAGCCGTGTACGGATCGTTGGTCCCGCTCGCGAGACCGCGGACGGCGATCTCGACGAGTTGCTGGAGCGCGAAGCCGACGTCCTGGAACGGCGTCCGTGCCGCACCGAGGGTCACCATCCTGCGGAGCCGGTCGACGTCGGCCTCCGGCACAGGACGGCCATGCGCTCCGTCACGCGGGGCCATGCGGAGCAGACAGTCGCCCTCGATGACATGGTCTCCCGGCATGGCCGTCATCTCGACGACCTGATCGTGGTCGTGGGCCCACGACACGAGCCGCTCCCATCCGACGGATTGGACGTACCCGTCGCTCTGCGACTCGACGATGGACCACGCCACGCCACCGTCGGGCTGTGGCTGCACGCTCACCCCGTCGCCGTCACCGTCACGGTCGCTGTCACCGTCGAACCGATACGCATGGCTCACGGCGGTCTCGAGGTCCTCCTGCACCTGCTTCTGCAGCGAGGTGATCTGCACGCTCGACGCGATGTGGTGGATGAAGAACACGAGCACGGCGACATCGACGACCCCGAGGGCGACGGCGACGTGTATGGCGACGACGGGGACGAAGGCCGTGCCGTCGTCGATGGCCGTGTGGACGGATCGGAGGACGACGATCGAGTAGAGGAAGGTGGAGGTGAAAGCCGCCAGGACGAACTGGTTGGCCCGGTCGGCCATGAAGTTGCGGACCAGGCGCGGACCGTACGTCGAGGACGTCGTCGCCAGGACCGAGATGGTGATGGAGAACGACGTCCCCGCCACGGTGAGCATCGCCGTCCCGACCGTCGTCAGGATGGCACGGCCCCCGCTGGCGCTGAGAGCGTCGAGGATCGGGATCGAGGCGCCCCGATCGACGATCTCCTGGTCGACGACGACGAGCAGCTGTGCGACGACGATCGCGAAGACCCCGAGGACGGCGGGGAAGAACCAGAACGACTCACGGAGCCGGAGTGTGACGGTGCGCATGAGCGACTGCTTCCTGTCAGGTCTCCGAGGCTGGAGAAGACACCCCGAAGCGTAGTCAGCAGAGCGCATCGACGCCGCCCGGGCCGGGAACGACCGACGGGCGCCGTCTCCGAAGAGACGACGCCCGTCGGGACGACACGGACGGGTCAGCGCCCTGTCGAGTCGTCCTGGTCCGTCGTGCCGGGTGCGCCCTCGTCGAGGCGGCCGTCGATGGCCGGGTCGGGCGACACGACGTCGACCCGCAACAGCGGTTCGGCGACGACCGCGGAGGCCGACGCGTCAGCGCCCGCGACGGAGCCTCCACGGGTGCCTCGGACACGGCGCTTGACCGCCTCCCAGGGTCGGGCCAGGCCCTTGCTGCTCGCTTGCGCGGGCGCGTCGACCTCGAGGCCGTAGTAGGCGCCCACGTGCTCGAGGAGGACGTCGCGTTCGGCCTTGTCGTACGCGCGGCGTTCGCGGTTGAAGGCGATGATCGTCGACCAGCACGTCAGCAGCAGCACGATGCTGAACGGCAACGCCGTCGTGATCGCCGCGGTCTTCAGGGCGTCGAGCCCACCCGTCAGGAGGAGCGCGACAGCCAGCAGGGCGGCGACCAGAGCGAAGAACACGCGCAGCCAGTTCTTCGGCTCGATGTCGCCGCCGGACGCGATCATCGCCATGACGAGCGAGCCGGAGTCCGACGACGTGACGAAGAACACCCCGATGAGCAGGATCGCACCGAAGGTCAGGACCGTCCCGGCGGGCAGGCCGCCGAGCAGGGCGAACAGCGACCCCTCGACGTCGACCGAGCCGTCGGCGCCGACGAGGCCGCCGGCGCCGTCGGTCTGCTGGTGGATCGCGGCGCCGCCGAGGACGGCGAACCAGAGGAACGTCAGCGCCGTCGGGACGAGCAGCACGCCGAACACGAACTGGCGGACCGTGCGGCCCTTGGAGATGCGGGCGATGAAGATGCCGACGAACGGCGCCCACGACATCCACCAACCCCAGTAGAAGGTGGTCCAGGCGCCCTGCCACTCCTCGCCGGCGGCACCCTGCTGGGCGGTCACGTTGAACGACAGACCGACGACGTTCTGCAGGTAGGCGCCGATCGACTGCACGAAGTCGCGCAGCAGGAACTGGGTCGGACCGACGATCAGGACGAACAGCAGAAGGGCTGCGGCGAGGATCAGGTTGAAGTTCGAGAGGATCTTCATGCCCTTGGTGACGCCGGTGACGAGCGACACGATGGTGACCGCGGTGATGACGGCGATGATCGAGATCTGGCTCACGATGCTGCTCTCGGCGATGCCGGCAGCCTCCAGGCCGGCGCCGATCTGGATGACGCCGAGGCCGAGCGAGGTCGCGACACCGAACAGGGTGCCGACGAGGGCGATGACGTCGATCAGGTTGCCCCAGCCGCCGCGGACGCGGTTGCCGAGGAGGGGCTCGAGTGCCCACCGGATGGAGACCGGCCGGCCCCTGCGGTGGATCGCGTAGGCGAGGGCGAGGCCGAGGACGACGTAGATGGCCCAGGCGTGCAGCCCCCAGTGCAGGAACGTCTGGGTCAGGGCCTGCTGTGCGAGCTGGTCCTCGGTGCCCGTGACACCGGGGCGGGGAGAGGCGAAGTGGCTGAGGGGCTCGGAGACGCCGTAGAAGACGAGGCCGATACCCATCCCCGCGGCGAAGAGGAGCGCGAACCACGACCCGGTGGAGAACTCGGGTTCGTCTTTGTCCTTGCCGAGCTTGATGCCGCCGAACCGGCTGAAGCCGATGAACAGGCTGAAGCCGACGAAGAACGCCGCGATCAGGACGTAGTACCAGCTGAAGTTCTTGACGATGCCGCTCTGCAGACCGAGGAACAGCGCCTCGGCCGATGCGGGCGCGATCAGAGTGAAGGCGACGAAGCCGAGCACGACGACGGCCGCAGGCCAGAAGACCCAGCGGCGCAGCTGCGGAGTCGTCGAGACGGTCTCCGTGAGGGACGCGGGATGGTCGGCGGTGGGCCCCGAAGAGGGAGGTGTTGTCGTAGCCATGTGTCCATGGTGCCGGTTCAGCGAGGCCGAGGCCGAATACGGAGGTGATCCCGGCCCCGGGAGGTCAGGCGTCCTGGTGCTTGTAGCGCCGGTTGCGCGGCCTCAGAACGGCCGTCGCAAGGCCCGCGGCGACGACCGACGCGATGAGGATGGCGACTTTGGCGTCGTCGTCGTGAGCGCTGCCCAGCCCGTAGCTCAGCTCCGCGACGAGCAGGGATACGGTGAAGCCGATACCCCCGAGGAGGGCGACACCGGTGAGGTCGATCCAGGTGATCGTCCGGTCGAGTTCGGCCCGGGTGATGCGGGTCGTGATCCACGTCGTGGCGAGGATGCCGATGGGTTTGCCGAGGACGAGAGCGGCGATGATGCCGATCGTGACCGGACTGGACAGCGCCGTCCTCAGTCCGTCGAGGCCGCCGAAGGCGACGCCGGCGGAGAAGAACGCGAAGACGGGGACGGCGAAGCCGGTGGAGATGGGCCGGAAGCGGTGCTCGAAGACCTCGGAGAGCCCGGGGCCGGTGCCCGGTCCGCCGCTGGCCTGGCTGCGGATGACGGGGACGGCGAAGCCGAGGAGGACCCCGGCGACGGTGGCGTGGACGCCTGAGGCGTGGATGAGACCCCACACCGAGACGGCCACCGGCAGCAGGGTGAACCAGTTCGCTGCGGGATGCAGGCCGAAGAACCGGCGGAACCTCTGCGTCAGGAACACGTACGCGGCGAGCGGGACGATCGCGAGCACCAGGGGGAGGACCTCGATGGCGCTGGTGTAGACGAAGGCGATGATCCCGATGGCGATGAGGTCGTCCACGACCGCGAGGGTCAGGAGGAAGATCCGCAGCGCAGCAGGAAGTCTCGAGCCGACGATCGCGAGGACCGCGACGGCGAAGGCGATGTCGGTCGCCGTGGGGATCGCCCACCCGCGCACCGCCTCCGGGTCGGCGGCGTTGATGGCGGTGAAGATCAGGGCGGGGACGATGACTCCGCCGAACGCGGCGGCCACCGGCACGATGGCCTTGCTGATCCTCCGGAGCTCCCCGGCGACGAACTCCCGCTTGAGCTCCAGGCCGACGAGGAAGAAGAAGATCGCCAGCAGCCCGTCGGCGGCCCACTCCCCCACGCTCAGGTGCAGACCCAGAGCCGCGGGGCCGAACTCGAAGTCGCGAAGCGCGAAGTACGCGCCGGACAGCGGCGAATTCGCCCACACGACGGCGACGACCGCCGCGATGACCAGGACGATGCCGCCCACGGTCTCCTTGCGGAGGATCTCCCCGAGGCGGGTGGACTCCAAGGAGGTGTCCTCGGCGAACAGTCCAGGGGCAGCTGCAGCGGGTGGGCGGGGAGGGGGCAGGTCGTCGTGTGGCATCGCCCCTTGTCTTATCAGACATCGGCAGACCGACACCCCATCAGGCAGGGATCCCCGGGAGGCGGTCGTCACGACCGTGGACGATTCCACCACCATCTGGCGCCAAGCAACGGAGCGGACACTGTCAGTGGCTGTCCAGATGACTCACGTTCACCCGGACCCCGGTGGATCGAGGAACCTCGAACCAGGCAGTCATTGAGGGCGCCATGAGAATCACCAGATTGCGCATCGACGGCCAGTTCTTCCACCTCGACGAAGATCAGGACACCGCGACCCTGAAGCGGGAGATCATCGCCGCCGCCTCCGCAGGGCCCCGGTTCATCGATTTCACCGCGATCGGCCACGGCGAGGTATCCGTCCTCATGACACCCCAGATGGGTGCTCGGTTCGAGGTCCTCGAGCGCAGCCAGGAGGAGATCGATGAGTGGAACCACAACCCACCCGTCGTGGACTACGACCCGCTGGTCCACGACTGAGGCGCGAGCGCAGCCCCCTGCACCGAGGGATGCCCCGGTCGCAGCGGAGCGGACACCTCGGAGTCCAGGTCGACGGTGGCGCTACTCGGCGTCGTCGATCTCAGCCAGGGCCACAGGGGTCCCCGAGGTGATGAGCAGGTCCGTCGCGAGGACGGACCCCGAACCGTAGTTGACCGTCAGCCAGAGCGTCTCCCCGTCGCGGAGCGCGGACATGATCTGCGCTTGGACCGCGTCGAGGGTGGTGTCCGGGATCGTGTAGGCGAAGCCGCCGTAGTGGACGTCGACGCGCTTCATGGTGCACCCGTCTCGGTGCCGTTGGCGGTGTCCTCGTCGATGATGTGCAAGCCCGTGTGGGTGTTCGCGGTCAGCTCCAGGGCACGGATCCAGCGCGGGTTGATCTGGGGCACACGACTTCCGTAGAACTTGAACACCAGAGGGATCGTGGGGTGCAGCCAGATCGAGGTGCGCCCGTCGCCGATCTGCTGGTCGTCCTTCCAGGAGAAGTAGAACGGTTCCCCGCGGCGGAGCTTGACGCCGATGACGACCTGCAGGTGAGCCAAGGTCCGGTCATCGAAGTCGACCGTCAGCGACTGGTCGTAGATGAGCTTTCCCACGGCACCTTCTTCGTTCGGCGAACACGTCAGCCCGTCATCCGGGTGCTGGCTTTCGAATCCCCTGCGTCCCAGACGGGAGAGTCATCAATACGTTAGCGCCCCATCCGCGTCATCCGAGGCGGGCGCTCTGGCGCTCCGCCACTCGCCCGCTCGCAGAGCACGGAAGCGTCCGCCGACACCGGATCTCACGGCACACGACGGAGCGACCGCGGCGGGCGGGCCGTCAGCCCCCGACGGTCGAGCGGAGGGTCGACGACCCGTCGGGCAGGCGGCGCACCTCGATGCGGTCGGCGATCCGCTGCTTGAGCTCGTCGACGTGGCTGACGATGCCGACGACCCGACCCGCGGCTGAGAGCCTGCCCAGCTCGGTCATCACCGCGTCGAGCGTGGTGGGGTCCAGCGATCCGAAGCCCTCGTCGACGAAGAGGGTGCCCAGCTGCAGCCCACCGGCCTCGGCCTGCACGACGTCCGCGAGTCCGAGAGCGAGGCTGAGCGACGCGTAGAACGTCTCGCCGCCCGAGAAGCTGCCGGGGTCGCGGGTCGTGTCCGTCGCGTGGTCGCGGATCGCCAGCGACAGCCCGGTCTTGCGCGACCTCGACGTCGCCTCGCGCTCGTCGGACGACTCGAGCTGATACCGACCGCTCGACATGACCGACAGCCGCACGTTGGCCGCCGCGACGACATCGTCGAACCGCCGCAGCAGCACGTACGTGCCGAGCGTCACGCCCTTCACGTTGACCGCCGAGGAGGCGCTGGCCAGGTCGGCCATCCGCACGATCGCCCGGGCACGCTCCGCCGCGTCGTCCCCGACGGCCGCGGCCTGCCGCAGGGCGACGAGGGCTGCCGACGACCGCTCGGCCCGGTCGCGCGCCCGGGCGGTCTCGGCGGCGATCGACGTCGCCGCGGCCTCGGTCTCCGCCGCACGCTCGGTCGCCAGGGCGACCCGTTGCTCGACCGCGGCCTCGACCCCGACACGTGCATCGTCGCCCAGGCCCTCGCCCGATGCGTCGTCGAGCCCCGCGATCTCCGGCTCGCCGAGCCCGGCGGCGACGACGGCGAGCTCGCGGTCGTGCGCCGCGATCACGGCATCGAGCCGGCCGACCTCGGCACGATCCAGCACGGCTGCGGCCACGGCCTCGACGTCGGCGAAGCCCGCGTCGGCGAGCGACGCGTCGAGGTCGGTGCGTCGCCTCGCGACCTCGTCGACCGCGATCGCCTGGGCGTCGAGAGCCTCGACGAGGCGCGCCACGGCGCCGTGCCGGCGCCCGATGACCGCGACGAGCTCCGCCACGCTGTCGGCCCGCCCCCCGAGGTGCCGTCCGACGGCGGCGGTGTCGTCGTCGAGTCGTCGACGGTCGGCCACCGTCTGCGCGACGGCCGTGGCGGTGTCGACCCGCGCCTCCTCGAGCTCGGTGCGTCGGCGCTCGGTCTCGGCGTCGTGGGCGTCGAGCGCGAGCGCGGCCGCGTCGCGATCGCCCGCCACGCGGCGCGCGGCCTCGACCCGGGCCAGCGCCGCGTCGAGCTCCGCCTCGACCTCGGCACGGGTGACGCCGCCCAGTTCGGTCGCCCGCTCGTCTCGCCGGGCGACGGCGACCGAACGACGTGCGGCGGCGGCAGCGAGGGCCGACTCGCAGCGCACGCGCTCGTCGGTCGCCCGGTCGACGGCGTCGTCGTCGGGGTGGTCGGCGGTGGTCACGGCCGGAGCCGGGTGGTGCTCGGATCCGCAGACCGGGCAGGGCTCGCCGACGAGGAGGTCGCCCGCGAGCTCGCCCGCCATCCCGGCGATCTTGCGGCGGCGCAGGTCGTTCTCGACCCCGGCGGCGTCGAGAGCCACCCGGGCCGCCTCGTGCAGATCGGCGGTCGCGCGGTCGAGCTCGTCCTCGAAGCGGTCGAGCCCGTCGATGAGGTCACGTCGCCTGCGCCCCTCCGCCACCGCGGCCTCGGCGGGCCCCACGGCGACGACGGCCTCGGTCAACGCACCTAGCGCCGCCTCGAGCTCTCGGCGGACCGCGGGCAGCTCGGCCTGGGCACGCTCGAGCTCGTCGACGCGCGCCACCTCGGCCGCGACCTGCGCCTCGAGCACGTCGAGAGCGGCCCGGCGGTCGACGAGGGTCGCTTCGAGCCGGGCGCTCTCGGCGGACGACCCGGCCTCCGCCGTCAGGGCGTCGCGTCGAGCCGCCGCCGAGTCGCGGTCTGTCGTCTCGGTCAGATCGGCGTCGAGGTCGCCGGACTCGCGCGCCATACCGACCTGCTCGACGGCGGACGAGAGCCGCTCGTCGGCCCGGCGGAGCCCCTCGACGGCGACCGTCACCGAGGAGGCGCGGCGCGCGTCGTCGACCCGGCCCCGTGCCTCCTGCACATCGGCTTCGACCTCGCGGGCCGCCGCCTCGCGACGGAGCAGCGCCGCGCGTCGCTCGAGCGCCCGCTGGAGACGCCGTTGCTCGTCGAGGTGAGACCGGGCCGCGTCGCGATCGCCGACCGCCGCGGCCCGCCGACCCTCGAGCTCGACGGCGGTAGCGGCCAGCCCGGCGACCAGACCGCCCAACCCGTCGCGCCCCTCCGGCCCGCCTGAGCCGTCCGGCCCATCTGAGCCCTGCTGCCCGCCCGGCACCCCGAAGTCCGCCGCGGCTGCGGCGAAGGCCTCGTCGTCGACCCCCGTCGCCTCGCGCAGTCGCCCGAGCGCGAGCTCGACCTCGCGCTCGGCGGCGGCTATCGAGGCGCGCGCGGCGACCCGGCGCTCGACGAGCTGTGCCGTCGTCTTCTCGTAGATCTCGGTGCCGAACAGCGACTGCAGCACCTCTTTGCGCTTCTCGCCGGTCGAGCGCAGAAAAGCCGCGAACTCGCCCTGCGGCAGCACGACGGTCTGCACGAACTGCTGCCGGGTGAGCCCCAGGATGCGCGCGATCTCGGCCCCGGTCTCTTGCGCGCTGGTCGACACGACGGTGCCCTCGACCGCATCGGGCGAGGTCAGCAGCACGAGGGTCACGGTCTGGTTCTGCGGGGTCGTACCCGTGCCACGGGCTTTCGGTCGACGGTAGGCCGGGGTCCGTCTGACCCGGTGGATGCCCGCCGCGGTCTCGAAGACGACCTCGACGAACGGCTCGACCGTGGGGGCGGCGTGATGGCTGCGCAACCGGTCGGGGCTGGAGGTCGAACCGGCCAGACCGCCGTAGAGGGCGAAGACGAGCGCGTCGATGATCGTCGACTTGCCCGACCCGGTCGGCCCCTCGAGCAGGAACACGCCCGAGGCCCCGAGCGCCGCGAAGTCGATGCTGTGCTCGCCCGCGTACGGCCCGATGGCGCGCAGCGTGAGTCGATGGAGGATCACTCGCCGCCCTCCGTCGCCCTGGCCGCCTCGTACGCGGATCGGACGATCTCGAGCTCCAGTTCGTCGGCCCGGGCGCCCGAGGCGAAGGCGACGAAGTCGGCGGCGACCTCGACCGGGTCGGTCTCGACCGTCACCGCTCTCAGGGCGGGCGCGTCGACGGCGCCCACCGGCACGTGGTGGATCGCGAGGGCGTTGGGGAACCTCTCGCGGACGCGCGCGTAGAGACGGTCGGGGTGCACCGGATCGGTGGCCGTGATGCGCGACCAGGCCTCGCTGTGCTGGTCGTACCGCCCGTCGAGCAGACGATCGATCGTGTCGGCGAACTCGACGAGGGGCCGCGGCACGGGGGTGGGCACGGTCTCGATCGTGGCACCGCCGTCGGCCGCCAGGGTGACGAGCGTCGACGACTTGACGTGCCCCCGCTCACCGAACGAGAACGCCAGCGGCGACCCCGAGTAGCGGACGACCGGTCGGGCGTCGACCGCCCCGACGCGCTGAGCCCCGTGCAGGTGCCCGAGCGCGACGTAGTCGACGCCGTCGAAGACCCCCGCGGGCACGGAGTCGACCCCGCCGACACGGATGTCTCTCTCGCTCTCGCTCGCCGCGCCTCCTGAGACGAAGGCGTGGGCGATCACGACCGACCGCGTGCCTGGCCGCCCGGCGAGATCGGCGCGCACCCGTCGCATGGCGGCGGCGACGACCGCCTCGTGCGACCGGGCGAGCGGGCCGTCGTCGCCAGCACCGGCACCAGCGCCGGCACCGTCGGCGAGCGCGTGGCGCACGGTGTCGGGGTCGAGGTACGGCACCCCGTAGAACGCGACCGGCCCGTCGGCGTCGTCGACGACCACCGGTGTCGCCAGCTCGTCGACCCGGGCGCGCAGGTGCAGCCCGGGTCGCATCAGCTCGGCCGCGAAGCCCAGCCTGACCGCCGAGTCGTGATTGCCGGGCGTCAGCACGACGGTCGCCAGCTCGCTGAGCCGCTGCAGGGCCGAGCCGAGGAGGCGCACGCTGGGTACCGCGGGCACCGCCCGGTCGTACACGTCGCCCGCCACGACGACGACCCGGACGCCGCGATCGCGGACGAGCTCGACGAGGTGGTCGACGAACGCGGACTGGTGCTCGTGCAGATCGACGCCGTGCAGCGTGCGACCGAGATGCCAGTCGCTCGTGTGCAGGATCAGCACGGGTCTCCTTCTCAGCGGTGCCGGTGGGTCGTCGTCACTGTAGCGTCGAGGTCCGACACTGCAGCGCCGGAGGAGAACCGCACCGTGAACGACGACACCATCGACCCGTCCGCCCTCCGATCCGAGGTCGAGGCGCGTCACGATCGGATGATCGCGGACCTCGTGGCGTACGCCTCCCTCGAGACGCCGTCCGACGACGTCGACCTGCTCGCGGTCGGCCTCGCCTGGATCGAGTCCTGGTTGACGGCGACCGCCGGCCCGGCCGCCGCCCGACGGGTGCGCGTCGTCGAGGGCTACGGCGACTCGGTCACGCTCGAGTACCCCTCGCCCACGGGCTCCGCCGAGTGGGTCAGCGCGCTCTGCCACTACGACACGGTGTGGTCGGAGGGCACTCTCGCCGACTGGCCGGTGACGATCGACGGCGACGTCATGACCGGGCCCGGCGTCTTCGACATGAAGTCCGGGCTGATCCAGCTCGGTCACGCCATCGCGGTCTCCGATCGGCTCGGTCTGCCGCGGCCGGGCGTCCGCATCGTGCTGAACGGCGACGAGGAGGTCGGCAGCATCGCCTCGCGGCCGGTCATCGAGGCCGAGGTCGGCCGAGGAGGCGCGGTGCTGGTCTTCGAGTCCGCCGCCGAAGGAGCGGTCAAGACGGCCCGCAAGGGAGTCGGCATCTTCGAGGTCGAGACGTTCGGCGTCGAGGTGCACGCGGGGCTGCACCCGCGGTCGGGCGCGAGCGCGATCGACGAGATGGCGCGGATCATCCTCCAGCTGCACTCCGCGGCCGACATCGACGCCGGCACCTCGCTCAACGTGGGCATCGTGCAGGGCGGCACCCGCACCAACGTGAAGGCCGGCCACGCCCGGGCCTCGGTCGACGTGCGCGTCACGTCGGCGTCCGAGGTGACCCGCATCGAGCAGGTGCTGGCCGACCTCGCCCCCCACGACCCGAACGCCCGGGTGCAGGTCACCGGCGGCTGGAACCGCCCTCCGATGGAGCGCACCCCGGTCACGGCGGCCCTGTACGAGCGGGCCGCCCGGGTGTCCGCGACGCTCGGGTTCGAGCTGCGCGAGGTCTCGGTCGGCGGGGCGAGCGACGGCAACTTCGCCGCGGCCCTCGGCTGCGCCGTGCTCGACGGGGTGGGCGGCGTCGGCGGCGGGGCGCACGCCCGCCACGAGTGGATCAGCCTGGCCGGCATGGTCGAGCGCACCGAGTTCGTCTCCGCCCTCTTCGCCGACCTCGCCTGACCCGACCCGACGTCACGCGAGGGCGCACAGCGGCGTGATGCGATCGTGACTCGGCGCAGGCGAACTCATCCCCGCGACTGACGAGCCAGCTGCGCGTTCGTCAATACGGTGGTGCGAGCCCGATCTCACGGGCCCCTGGGGAACGGATCCGTCATGACACGCGCACGCACTCTGCACACCCTCGGAGCCTCGGCGCTCGTCGTGCTGTCTCTGGCCGGATGCGCCGGCGGCCCGTCCGGGGGCACGACGCCGAGCCCGACCCCGAGCATGAGCACCAGCGCCGGCGCGACTCCCGACGACGGCGAGACGGCGACGCCCACCGCTCCGCCTGAGTCGAGCCCGACGCCGACCGGCGCGGCGACCCCGACCCCGACGACCTCCGAGACGCCGGCCGCGTCTCCCGTGAACATCCCCACCGACTGCACGCAGATCGTCGACTCGGCGACCTACGCGGCGACGATGGGCGAGACCCCGCTGAACCCCGAGGGCTACCTCCGGCGCGACGGCACCCCGTTAGGAGCCCGGACGCCGACCGTGCCGCCTGCCGACGCGACCCTCGTGCAGATCGTCGACTCGGCCGCCGCGCTCGACTGCCTGTGGCGCGACCCGCGAGCCGACATCACCGGTCTCGGCGTGACCATGGGGCGCCTCGATCAGGCGACCAGCGCCTCCCTGCTGTCTCTGGCGGCAGCCGACGGTGCGACCTGCAGCGACGCCCAGGGCGGCCGGCTGTGCCAGAAGTCGGAGACGGCGGAGCAGTACCAGACCGACATCACGGACACGTACTTCGTGCGCGGCGACCTGTTCGTGCACGTCTTCCAGTCGAACTTCCCGACGAACGATCTGCTCGGCTCGATCCTGGCGCACACCGCGAGTTGAGCACCGAGCCGCAGCGGGCGCTACAGCACGCTCTTCGGCACCCGGTGCAGCGTCACGGCGCCGACCGCGTCGAACGGGTGCAGCGGGTCCGGGGCGCCCGACCCCGTCGGCCCGCCGAGCCGTGAGTGCCCGACGGCGCTGAGCACCGCGTAGGCGTCGCCGCGGGTCCAGCCGTGGTCGTCGACCAGGAACGAGAACGCGTCCTCGTACCCGCGCCGGATGCTCTCCTGCACCGGCTCGCCCAGTCCGACGAAGATCCAGTCGTCGGCCGTCTCGATCCGAGGGGCCCGCAGCGAGAGCCCCTTCACGACGTCGATCGACACGACCGCCGTGCCCTCCGCCTCGATGGCGACGAACGACGATTCGCCCTCGGCCATGATCGCGTGCACGTCGCCGATCGAGAGGTACGCGCCCTCGACCATGACGGGCAGGTACACGGTCGAGCCGACGCGGTTCTCGGTGACGTCCATGTTGCCGCCCTGCGCGTACGCCGGCATGATCGTCGAGTTCTCGCCGGTCGCCGGGGCGGTGCCCATGCAGCCGATCATCGGCCGGGGTGCGAACACGTGCCGGTCGGTCACGTGCACCCCCTCGTCGTCGATGGGCACGCGGCGCGTGAACATCTCGTCGCCCATCACGTGCTGCAGTGCGCCCGACCCGGGCAGTGCGACGGACCAGCCGTGCGCCACGAGCCGGATCTCGTGCACGGTCACGGCGAGCGCGTCGCCGGGCATCGCACCTTCGACGTAGACGGGGCCGGTGACGGGGTTGATCGGCACCGACAGCTTCGCGAGGTCGCGGTGCTCGTGCAGCTCGGCGTAGACGGCGTCGCTGGTCTCGAAGCCGATGCGCTCGCCCGTGCCGGGGGTGATCCGCAGGGCGGGCTCGACGTCGGCGGTGAAGCCGGGGCGCCCGTGCTCCTTGCCCAGGAAGTGGTCGACGCCGTCGACACGCGCCGCCGAGGAGGCGCGGGTCGGGTCGCCCGCGCCCCCGCCGGCCCCCGAGGCGGTCGCCTCCACCCCGCTCATGCGTCGTGCCGTTCGGAGTCGGCGGCGGGTGCGGCCGTGGCCGGCGTCGCACCGTGGTCGGCACCGGACGGGATGACCGGCGCCGCGCCTCCTCGGCTCCGGTAGTAGAGGAACACGCCTGCGCCGAGCACGAGCCAGACGAGTCCGCCGATCTTGGCCTCGGGGGCGGCGTTCACGAGCACGTAGCCGATGATGAGGAACCCGATGACGGGCACGACGAGGTGCAGCAGCCAGTTGCGCGACTTCCTCTTGACGACGTAGTGCACGACGACCGAGACGTGCAGCAGCATGAAGCCGAACAGGGCGCCGAAGTTCACCAGTGACGCGATGAGGTCGATCTGGCCGACGAAGAACAGCACGAGCACGGCCGACAGCGCCGAGACGAGCAGGATGGCGGCCTGCGGCACCTGGCGGCTGTTGATGGTGGACAGGAACGCGGGCAGCTGACGGTCGCGGCTCATCGAGAAGAGCAGACGCGAGGTGGCGGCCTGCGCGGCCATCGCGTTGGCGATGCCGATCGCGAGCACGTTGACGACCAGGAACGCCGTCGACCAGCCGCTGCTCGACGCCGCCTCGACCAGCGAGAAGAACGCGTTGCCGACCTCGTCCTTCCCGAAGGAGTCGCGACCGGCGGCGAGGGCGCTGGCGAGCCAGGTCTGCACGACGAAGAGCGTGGCGACGATCACCAGGGCGATGATCATGGCCTTGCCCGCTCCGCCGCGCTTGCCGGTGCTCTCCTCCGACAGCGTCGAGATGCCGTCGAAGCCCAGGAAGCTCAGCACCGCGATCGACAGCGCCGACGCGATGAGCGGCGCGGTGACCTTGCTGGAGTCCCAGATCGGGTCGGCGGTGAACTCGGCGCCGGGGATCGTGCCGTCGTTCAGCGCGATGACCGCGATGATGACGAAGATCACGACGAAGACGACCTCGATGGCCAGGAACACCCGGTTCATCAGCTTGATCGAGCTGATGCCGAGCAGGTTGATCGCGGTGTTGATCGCGACGAAGATCAGCGCCCACATCCACCGGGCGCTCCCGGGGAAGATCCCGATCATCGACTCGGCGGCGAACACGTACAGCAGCGTCGGCACGAGCAGGTAGTCGAGCAGGATCGCCCAGCCGGCGAAGAACCCGGCGATGGGGTGGATGCCGCGACCGACGTACGAGAACACCGAACCGGCGAGCGGGATCGACTTCGCCATCTGCGCGTAGGCGAGCGCCGTGAAGATCATCGCGACGAGGCCGATCAGGTAGACCAGCGGCACCATGCCCGACGAGGCGTTGTAGACGGTGCCGAAGATGGCCCAGGGCGCGATCGGCACCATGAAGATCAGGCCGTAGATGAGCAGGTCGACGGTCGTGACCGACCGCTTCAGCTCCTGCTTGTAGCCGTACTGCTCGAGTTGCTGCTGGTTGCTCAGCTCGCCGCCGGGGGTGCCGGTCGTCGTTCCAGTGGACATGGTGTGCTCTCTCGCTCGGGTGGGATGCGGGGGTGGAGCCGGGGAGGTGCGGGTCGGCTCGGTCAGGAGGCGCGGGTCGGGAGGCGCGGCGCGGGTCAGGCCGCGTCGTGCGCCGCGAGGAACTCGGCGACGACGGCTCGGAACTCCTCGGGCTGCTCGAGGTGCGAGCAGTGGCTCGCGCCGGCGAAGACGTGCGAGCGCACGTCGGCGATGCCGTCGACGAACGGCTGCCAGGTGGCCGGGGTCGCCTCGTCGTGCTCGCCGGCGACCACGAGGGTGGGGGCGGTGACGCGGGGTAGCCGGTCGACGATGCTCCAGTCGCGCATCGTGCCGATGACGTGGAACTCGTTGGGCCCGTTCATCGTGTGATAGACGGTGGGCTCGGCCTCCATCTGCGCCTCGCTGTCGACGAAGTCCTGAGGCATGGGGACGACGCGGCAGACGTGCCGCTCGTAGAACACCTGCGTCGCGGCGAGGTACTCCGGGTCCGTGGTGGTGCCCGCATCCTCGTGACGCTCCAGCGCCTCCTGCACGTCGACCGGCAGCAGCGCCCGCAGCTCGTCCGCGCCCTCGACCCAGAGCTGCATCGAGGCGGGCGAGTTGCAGATCGCGAGACCCGCGAGACCCGCGGGCTGGCGCACGGCGATCTCGGCGCCGAGCATGCCTCCCCACGACTGGCCGAGCACGTGGAACCGCTCGAACCCGAGGTGCGCGACGACCGCGTCGAACTCGGCGACGAACAGGGCGGGGCTCCAGGTCTCGACGGGGGCGTCGGGGCGGTGGCTGCTGCGGCCGCAGCCGAACTGGTCGTAGTGCACGACGGTGCGACCGGTCTCGTCGGCGAGCGCCGCGAGGTTGCGGAGGTAGTCGTGGGCCATGCCCGGGCCGCCGTGCAGCACGATCAGGGGCAGCGCGCCCGGCGTCGGGCGGTCGGGGGTCGTGACCTGGTACCAGGTGACGCCGTCGCGGAACGGGAGGGTGGAGGAGGTGCTCGTCGACATGCGGGACAGTGTGCGTCACGTAAAGGTCTCGCGCCTAGACCTTTGCCGATGACTTAACGTGGGTGTAACAAACGCCGCTCGGGAGGGTCGACGCATGACGCCACGCGAGGCCGCCGACGCCGGGGCGCCCGGGGCGTCCGGGGCGTCCGACAGCGCCCCCTCCGCCCCCGCCGGCGCCCTCGCCGCGCCCGTCGAGTCGTCGAGCCGCGTCGACGACGTGACCGACCGGCTGGTGACCGCCATCGCGACCGGCGAGTACCTGCCCGGCCAGCGCCTCCCTCCCGAGCGCGACCTCGCCGCATCGCTGCGCGCCGGGCGCATGACCGTCCGGGCCGCGCTCGCCCGACTCGTCGAGCAGGGCATGATCGAGACCCAGCGCGGGCGCGGTGGCGGGTCGTTCGTCCGCGAGCAGCACACGACGTCGTCCGACGCCATCGCGCAGCGGACCCTCGGGGCGCGCTGGGCGGACCTCAGCGACACGAGCGAGGCGATCGGGCGACTGCACGGGACGATCGCCGAGGCCGCCGCCGAGAACCACACGCCCGCCGACGCCGCCGAGCTGCGCGAGCGCCTCGAGGGCTACCGCGAAGCCGAGTCGGGCCGGGCGTCGCAGCGGGCCGACGCCCTGCTGCACGTGGCGATCGCCGAGGCGGCGCACAACACGACGCTGCGCGAGGTCCTCTTCGCCCTGGAGGCGCGGGTCAGCATCGCGGCGCCGGCCCACCTCTGGGGCGGCCCCGACGGCATGCGCGAGATGGAGCTGCGGGCGCTCGGCGATCACGAGGCGCTGGTCGACGCGATCTGCGGCGGTCGGGCGACGGAGGCGGCGGGCATCGCGCGCGAGCACGTCAAGATCGACCTCGAGCTGCTCGAGCGGGTGCTGCACCGCCGCGACTGACGCCCGCCTCTCGCGGGCTCGCAGCGTCGAGTGAGGGTGTGCGGCGCCGCCGAGCGGGTGGGTAAGGCCCTTCTCGGCGGCGACCGCCACGGACGGCGAGTGCCCGTCGATCCGAGCTCACGACCTCGCGGGGGTTCGAGGGTCGTGCAGATCGTCGGGCGGGCGTCACGCAGGGGGAGGACATCCGGTTCGGGCCGGATATCCGCGTGGCTACACCGCCGTCGGTTCAGAAGATAGCAGTCGATACTCGTGGGTATCGAGCCCCCCATAAGGGGGACGCCACGCGCGACGTCTCCGTCCGTGACCGAACCCTTCGCAGCCGACACCGGCGTCAGCCAGAGCGCCACGGATGCGCGATCTGCCAACCGTCGTCGACATGACGGAAATGCGACTCGTAGCAGTCGCCGTCGGCACCCTCGACGACCGCGGCATCGGGAACACCGAACTGATAGACGGTCGAGGGGCGACCGAGCTCCTCGACCTCGTATCCGCGATCAGCGAGGCACGACACGTACGCCTCGTAGCCAGCCGTGTACTCGCGCTCGGTGACGACGCCGTCGGTCACGGCATCCTGCTGCTGCCGCGACATCGCCGACCATTCCACGGTCGTCAGATCGACGTCCGCTGGCGGACCCGAGCTGCATCCCACCAGCAGGAGGGCGAGCACCGATGCCGCGAGCCCCGGCAATGGGAAGCGCCTCGTGACGCGACCGGGTTCTTCTTCTCGAACAGGGTCGCCCATGCCCTGAACACCGTGATCTCCCATGAATCATTCCCTTCGTCGTGAGATAAGACGATATGACTAACATTCGTTAGGCACAAGCATGTTCTCGCCAGATGCGGCATGAGCCTGTGACTTGACACGCCTATTCGTTTCGCCATAGAAATAATCCATGCGACGACGCGACGACGACTCGACCCCTGCCCTGCACCTCCGGCTCGGCGGCACGAGCGTCGTGCTCGACGTCCCCCGTGGCGCCTTGCCCGGCATCGTCTACTGGGGCCCCGATCTCGGCGACATCTCGGAGGAGGCGCTGGTCGGCCTGGTCGCATCGGCCCGCCCCCAGCGCGTCTCGGGTGGTCTCGACCACCCCGCGCGCCTGACGGTGCTGCCGCTCGAGCACGACGGCTGGCAGGGCACACCGGGCCTGATCGGCAGTCGCGCGGGCGCGGCGTTCGCACCGGCGTTCACCGTCACCGAGACCGAGACCGATGCCGACACCGACGCCGTCTCCCCCGATGCCTCCGTCAACGCGGCGCGCACCGCCACCGCGCTCACCGTCGATGCCGCCGACGCCGACGCGGGCCTCCGTCTGGGCGTCGACCTGCGGCTCGACGAGCACGGCCTGCTGCACCAGACCCTCCGCCTGACGAACACCGGCGACGACGTCTACGACCTGCACGAGCTCGCCGCGAGCTTCCCGCTGCCGCACACCGCCGGCGAGGTGCTCGACACCACGGGTCGCCACCTGCGCGAGCGCACCCCTCAGCGGCACGCCCTGACGGTCGGGCGCTACGACCGCGAGAGCCGCCGCGGCCGCCCCGGGGCCGACGCCACCCTCGTGCTCGCCGCCGGCACCCCCGGCTTCGGCTTCGAGCGCGGTCTCGTCCACGCCGTCCACCTCGCCTGGAGCGGCAACCACCGTGTCGGCGTCGAGAAGACGATCGCCGGCGCGGTCGTCACCCGGGTGTCCGAGCTGCTCGCCCCCGGCGAGGTCCGACTCGGCCCGGGCGAGAGCTACGAGACCCCCGAGGCGCTCGGCTCGTGGGGCGACGGGCTGACCGAGCTCTCGGGTCGGTACCACCGCCTCCTGCGCTCCCGTCCGCAGCATCCGTCGTCGACGCGGCCCGTCACCCTCAACACCTGGGAGGCCGTCTACTTCGACCACGACCTCGCCCGCCTGAGCGCCCTGGCCGACGCCGGGGCGCGGGTCGGCGCCGAGCGCTTCGTGCTCGACGACGGCTGGTTCCGCGGTCGCCGCGACGACACGTCGGCGCTCGGCGACTGGTACGTCGACGACGAGGTCTGGCCCGACGGCCTCGCCCCGATCATCGAGCACGTCACCGGACTCGGTCTGCAGTTCGGCCTGTGGGTCGAGCCCGAGATGGTCAGCCCCGACTCCGACCTGGCCCGTGCGCACCCCGAGTGGATCCTCGGGCCGGGCCCGCGCCTGGCGATGTCCGGGCGCCAGCAGCAGGTGCTCGACCTGTCGAACCCCGACGTGTCGGCCTACCTGCTCGAGCGCCTCGACTCGCTGCTGCGCGAGAACGACATCGCCTACCTGAAGTGGGATCACAACCGGGACCTGATGGAGGCGGGGGCCGGGTCGCCCGCGCACCCCGCGGTCCACGAGAACGTCGTCGCGCTGTACGCACTGCTCGACGAGCTGCGCCGCCGGCACCCTGCGGTCGAGATCGAGAGCTGCGCATCGGGTGGAGCGCGGGTCGACCTCGGGATCCTCGCCCGGACCGATCGGATCTGGGCGAGCGACTGCATCGACCCGATCGAGCGCCTGACGATCCAGAAGTACACGAACCTGCTGGTGCCCTACGAGCTGATGGGCGCCCATGTCAGCGGCCCCAGGTCGCACTCGACCGGACGCCGCCACGACCTGTCGCTGCGCGCGGGCGTCGCGCTGCCCGGGCACTTCGGCATCGAGTGGGACATCTCGAGCCTCGACCCCGAGGTCGAGGCGGAGCTGACGAGCTGGGTGGCGACCCACAAGCGCCACCGCGAGCTGCTGCACCACGGCACCGCCGTGCACGCCGACCTGCCCGACGGGTCGATGGACCTGCGCGGCGTCGTGTCGCCCGACCGGCGGCATGCGCTCTACACGTTCACGCAGGTGACGGCGAGCGCCAGCTACCCGCCCGGGCCGATGACCCTGCCCGGCCTCGACGACGAGCGGATGTACCGCGTCGCGCTGGCCGAGCCGACCGGAGCCCTCGGCGGGCCCGGGCAGTCGGCGCTGACGTGGGCCGTCGAGGGCGTGGTCGTGCCGGGGCGCGCCCTCCGCCTCGGCGGGGTGCAGGCGCCGGTGCTGTTCCCCGAGAGCCTCGTGCTGCTGGAGGTCACAGCCGTCTGACCCCGTGCGCACCCCTTCGTCGCCCTTTCGGAGGACATCACCTGAACCCCTGATCATGAGCCGGTTTCATCATCCCGCGACACGCCGCAGCAGCCCTGTTCCGCGCTTGACACTTAGGTGAGCCTTACCTAACCTGGGCGGCGCCGTCAGAGAGCCTGACGGCGTCCACGCACCACCGGGAGCCCCGTGTCCGATCTGCTGAACGCCTCCACCGTCGATGCCTACGCCGCCGAGACGACCGCCGTCGTCGACCGTCTCGCGCACCGCTTCCGCACCACCCGGCAGCCCTTCTCGGGCGAGAGCCGCGCCGAGCTGCAGCGCCGCGTCGACGCGGTCGACCTCGACGCCCCCGGCACCGGCACGGCCGACGCCCTCCGCGAGGTCGACGAGCTCTTCGCCGCGAACGCCGTCTGGTTCCACGACCCGGCCTACCAGTCGCATCTCAACTGCCCGGTCGCGATCCCCGCGGTCGCCGCCGAGGCGGTGCTCGCCGCGATCAATCCGTCGGTCGACACCTACGACCAGTCCGCCGTCGGCACCCTGATCGAGCGCCGACTCGTCGACTGGACCGCGGGCCGCATCGGCTTCGACCCGGCGACCCGAGACGGCGTCTTCACCTCGGGAGGCACGCAGTCGAACCTGCACGCGCTCCTCCTCGCCCGTGAGCGCGCCACCGCGACGGCCCGAGCCGAGGCCCGAGCCGAGGAGGCGCGGGTCCAGCAGCAGGAGGCCCCCGGCCGCCGCTCCGCCCCGCGCTCCCCGTCGCTGCACGATCTGCTGGCCCGCATGGTCGTGATCGCCACGGCCGAGAGCCACTTCAGCGTGCAGAAGTCGACGCGTCTGCTCGGTCTCGGCGACGACGCCGTGGTCACCGTCCCCACCGATGGAGCCGGGCGGATGCGCCCCGACGCCCTCGACGTCACGCTCGACGCGCTCGTGCAGGCCGGGCATCTGCCGATCGCCGTCGTCGCGACGGCCGGCACCACCGACCGCGGCTGCATCGACCCGCTCGCGGCCATCGCCGACGTCTGCGACCGCACCGGCGTCTGGCTGCACGTCGACGCCGCCTACGGCGGGGGCCTGCTGGTGTCGCCCACCCGTCGGCGGCTGCTCGACGGCATCGAGCGCGCCCGCTCGGTGACGGTCGACTTCCACAAGACGTTCTTCCAGCCGGTGTCGTCGAGCGCGATCGTCGTGCGAGACGGCCGCGACCTCGACCCGGTCGCCTGGCACGCCGACTACCTCAACCCGCTCGCCGACCCCGAGCCGAACCAGGTCGCGAAGTCTCTGCAGACCACCCGCCGCTTCGACGCGCTGAAGCTCTGGGCGACCCTCCGCGCCCTCGGCGCCGACGAGGTCGGCGCGCTGGTCGACCGCGTCGTCGACCTGGCCGCCGAGGTGCACGGGGTCCTCCGCGACGACGACGAGTTCGATCTGCTCGCCGAGACCCAGCTCAGCACGGTGCTGTTCCGCTGGCAGCCGTCGCACGTCGACGACGAGACCGCCGACCGGCTCGTGCCGCTCGTCCGTCGGGTGCTGTTCGAGTCGGGTCGGGCCGTCGTCGCCAAGACCGTCGTCGACGGGCGCCCCTGCCTCAAGCTGACGCTGCTGGATCCCGAGTCGCGTCTCACCGACGTGACGGACGTGCTCGACCTGATCCGCGCCTCCTCGGCCGCCCTGCTTGAGAGCGACGACCTCGCCGCCACCGCGCCGACCACCGAGGGGTCGGCCCGATGACCGCCGCACGCACCGCCGACCACGTCCACGACCTCGTCGGCATCGGCATCGGCCCCTTCGGTCTCGGTCTCGCCGCGCTCACCGATCCGCTCGACGATCTCGACGCCGTCTTCGTCGACGCCGCCGACGGGTTCCGCTGGCATCCGGGGATGATGATCGAGGGCGCGACGATCCAGGTGCCGTTCCTGGCCGATCTCGTGACGATGGCCGATCCGACCTCGCGCTTCTCGTTCCTGGCGTTCCTCAAGGCAACCGGTCGTCTCTACGCGTTCTACATCCGCGAGAGCTTCTACCCGCTGCGTGCCGAGTACGACGCCTACTGCCGCTGGGTCGCCGATCAGCTCGACACCCTGCGCTGGGGACGGCGCGTCACCGCGGTCACCGAGCTCGACGACGGCACCCTGCTGGTCGAGGCCGAGCGCACCGCCACCGGAGAGCGCGAGGCGTGGCGCACCCGGCACGTCGTGCTCGGCATCGGCACCGAGCCGCGCCTCCCCGACGCCGTCCGCGGGCTGGAGGGCCCCGTCGTGCACAGCGCCAGCTACCTCCGCGAGCGCGAGCGGCTGCGCGACGCCGACTCGGTCACGATCGTCGGCAGCGGGCAGTCCGCCGCCGAGATCTACCGCGACCTCCTCGACACGACCCGAGGAGGCGCGGCGTCCGCGCCGCAGACCGGTCACCGCCTCGACTGGGTCACCCGCTCGCCCCGGTTCTTCCCGATGGAGTACACGAAGCTCACGCTCGAGCTGACCAGCCCCGAGTACACCGACCACTTCCACGCGCTGCCGCCCGACGAGCGCGATCGGCTGGGTCGCGAGCAGCGCAGCCTCTACAAGGGCATCAGCGGCGAGCTGGTCGACGACATCCACGAGACGCTCTACCGGCTCACCCTCGCGGGCCCGCTCGACACGACCCTGCTGACCGAGACCGAGCTCGTCGCCGCCGAGTGGCACGCCGACCGCGAGGTCTTCACCCTGACCCTGCGGCACGCCCAGCTCAGCACGACGACCCTGCGCGAGACCGCCGCGCTCGTGCTCGCGACGGGGTACGCGCCGCGCGTGCCGGGGTTCCTCGATCCGCTCGGCGACCGGGTGGCCCGCGACGGGCGGGGCCGCCTCGCCGTCGCCCGCGACTACTCGATCGACGCCACCGGCGCCGGCCGCCTCCTCGTCATGAACGCCGAGGAGCACACCCACGGCCTCACGGCCCCCGACCTGGGCTTCGCGGCCTGGCGCGCCTCGAGCATCATCGCGGCGATCACCGGTCGCGAGGTCTACGCCGTCGAACGCCGCACGGTCTTCCAGACCTTCGGCCTGCCCACCGGGGAGGTCGCCCGATGAGCGTCCTCACCGCCCCGCCCGTCGTCGCCGAGGAGGCGCGGGTCGCGCCGTTCTCGCACCGCGCCTCCTGCGGTCTGGTCACCCTCGAGCCGTTCGACCCCGAGCCGTTCGCCGTGCCGCTGCGTCGCTGGCTGTCGCACCCGGCGTCGGAGTCGTGGGGCATGGTCGGGGTCAGCACCGACGAGGTGCGCCGGTACGTCGCCGCGGTGACCGCCGACCCGCACCAGGACGCCTGGCTCGGCCGCGTCGACGGCGAGCCGATGTTCTTCGTCGAGACCTACGATCCGGCCCACGTGCTGCTGACCGAGGTGCACGACGCCGAGCCGGGCGACGTGGGGATGCACCTGCTCGTCGCGCCGGCGCCGCCGCCCGAGCAGCGGGTGCCGGGTCTCACGTCGGCGATCATGGCGACGGTGGTGCGCTTCGTGTTCGAGCGGCTCGACGCGCGGCGGATCGTGGTGGAGCCCGACGTCGAGAACATCCGCATCGCCGTGAAGAACGACGAGGTCGGGTTCCGCGCGGTCGGCGACGTCGATCTGCCCGACAAGCGCGCACGGCTGTCGGTGCTCACCCGCGACGACGCCGCGGCCGCCCACCTCGCACCCGGGCCGATGGGCTGGGCCCACCGGCACCTGGTCGCCAAGTCGCTGTCCGAGTTCTCGCACGAGCGACTCGTCGCCCCGCACGACGAGGGCGGCGGGTGGTGGTCGCTGACCGTCGAGGGGGTGGGCGGCCCCGGCGACCCGACCCGCGCCTCCTCGGTGGGGGCGGCGTCGGCGCGCCCGGTCGTCGTCTACCGGTTCCGCGCCCGGGTTCACGAGCTCGAGCACTGGGTGGTCGACGAGCCGAGCGTCGCGCGCGAGATCGACGGAGCACCCGCCGAGCTCGACGCGCTCGAGCTGATCGCCGAGCTGCAGAGCGTGCTGGGGCTGCCCGACGAGCTGATGGCCGTCTACCTCGAGGAGCTCTCGTCGACGCTCGCGAGCGCGGCCGCGAAGCGCCTGCAGGGCGGCCCCACGGCCGAGCAGCTGACCACGGCCGACTTCCAGACCATCGAGGCGGCGATGACGGAGGGCCACCCGGCGTTCGTCGCCGCGAACGGGCGGATCGGCTTCGGGCTCGACGAGTTCCGCGCCTACGCACCCGAGACCGCGGCCCCGATCCGCCTCGTCTGGCTGGCCGCCCGCCGGTCGGGCACGCATCTCGCGCTCGGCGACGGGCTCGACGAGCAGACGCTGCTCGGCGCCGAGCTCGGCGAGCGGACCCTCGCGCGGTTCGCCGCGACCCTGGCCGCCAAGGGCCTCGACCCGGCCGACTACCACTACCTGCCCGTGCACCCCTGGCAGTGGCAGCACCGCGTCGCGATCACCTTCGCGACCGACGTCGCCCGGCGCGACCTCGTGCTGCTCGGCGAGGGCGACGACGACTACCAGGCGCAGCAGTCGATCCGCACGCTCGCGAACCGGTCGCACCCCGAGCGGGCCTACGTGAAGACGGCGCTGGCGATCCAGAACATGGGGTTCCTCCGGGGGCTGTCGCCCGCCTACATGCGGCCGACGCCCGCGATCAACGACTGGGTGCACGGGCTCGTCGCCGACGATGCGACCCTGCAGGAGGCGCGGTTCCGGATCCTGAGGGAGCGCGCCTCCGTCGGCTACACCGGCGACGCCTACCACCGCACCACGACCCCGTCGCCGCAGCGCAAGATGATCGCGGCGCTCTGGCGGGAGAGCCCGGTGCCGCTGACCGCCCCGGGCGAGAGGCTCATGACGATGGCGGGGCTGCTGCACCGCGATGCGGCGGGCGGGCTGCTGGCGTCGGCGCTCGTACGGGCGTCGGGGATGCGCGCCGCGGACTGGGTGCGCTCGTATCTGCACGCGTACCTGCGACCGGTCGTGCACTGCCTCCGCGCCCACGAGCTGGCGTTCATGCCGCACGGCGAGAATCTCATCCTGGTGCTCGAGAGGCACGTGCCGACGGCGGTGTTCATGAAGGACATCGGCGAGGAGGTCGTGCTGCTGGCTCCCCGCGACGTGCCGCCCCTGGTCGAGCGCATCGTGCAGCCCGTCGACGACCGCGAGAAGGCGCTGGCCGTGTTCACCGACGTCTTCGACGGGGTGTTCCGCTACCTAGCGGCGGCCCTCGACGACGACGGGGTGCTGCCGGCCCGCGAGTTCTGGCGGCTCGTCGCGGAGTGCGTCGACCGGCACGCCGACGAGCACCCGGCGCTGGCCGACGCGCTCGACCTGCGCGTCGACCGGTTCGACCACTCGTGCCTCAACCGGCTGCAGCTGCGCGACGCCCGGCAGATGGTCGATCTGGCGGCGCAGTCGTCGTCGCTGATCTACGCGGGCACGCTGGCGAACCCGATCGCTCGGTGAGGCGGGGCGGGTGCGGAGGCGGGGCGCGGTGAGGTGGGGGCGGCGCCCGGGTCGACGCATAGGGGTCGTGATGTTATAGCCTGACGGGATGCACGTCTCCGCCGCACACCCTCGTCGCGCCGACATCCAGGGGCTCCGGGCGGTGGCCGTCATCGCGGTGCTCCTGTACCACTGCGGGGTGCCCGGGCTCTCGGGCGGGTACGCGGGGGTCGACGTGTTCTTCGTCGTCTCGGGGTTCCTCATCACCGGCAATCTGCTGCGCGAGCACGCCCGGACGGGCCGGGTGTCGCTCGCGCGGTTCTGGTCGCGGCGGGTGGCCCGGCTCGCGCCGCCGGCTCTGCTGGTGGTCGCGGCCACGGTCGCCGCGTGCGTCGTCTGGATGCCGCCGCTGCTCTGGCGGTCGACCGCCCGCGAGGCGCTCCTGGCGACCGTCGGGGTCGCGAACATCGACTTCGCCCGCTCGGGCACCCGGTACCTGAGCGCGAGCGAGCCCTCGGTCTTCCAGCACTTCTGGTCGCTCGGCGTCGAAGAGCAGTTCTACCTGGTCTGGCCCCTGGCGCTCGTCGCCGTGCTCGCGGTGGCGGGGCGGCGCCTGCTCGCCGTCGTCCTGGGGGTGGCGACCGCCGCCTCCTTCGTGCTCTGCCTCTGGCTGGTCACGGTGTCGCAGCCCTGGGCCTTCTTCGCGCTGCCGTCGCGCGCGTGGGAGCTCGGGGCCGGGGCGCTGCTCGCCGTCGGCGCCGGACGGCTGGGCGGGGTGCCCCGGCTGGGCGAGGTGACCCGGCTGGGCGAGGCGCCCCGGCTGGGGGCTGCGGTCGTGGGGTGGCTCGGGCTCGCCGCCATCGTGTCGGCCGTCGTGCTGCTCGACGAGTCGACGGTGTTCCCCGGGGCGGCGGCGCTGCTGCCGGTGCTGGGCACGGCCGCGGTGATCGCCGCGGGCTCGGTCGGGGCGGGCTCGGACGCCGCCGCGGACTCGGACGCGGCGGACTCGGTCGGGGCGGATCGTCTGCCGTTGGTCTCGAGCGTGCTCTCGTGGCGGCCGCTGACCAGGGTCGGCGACATCTCCTATCCGCTCTATCTATGGCACTGGCCGCTGCTCGTCGTGCCGACTCTCGCGCTCGGACGCGACATCCGCCCGGGCGAGGTCGTCGCGGCCGCGGTCTGCTCCGTCGTCCTGGCGGCGCTCACCCACGTCACCCTCGAGAACCGTCTGACTCCCCGCCTGGCGACCCGCCGCCCACGGACCATCGCCGTCGCGGGCCTGACCACCGCCGCCCTGGTCGCCGGAGTCTCGGGTGCGGCTCTGGCGGACCCGGTGCTGTCCACGGACGTCGTGCTGGCCTCCCCGACGGCCGACGACGTCCGGGCCGGGCCGGTCGCGGCGACGGTCGTGCCCGCCGATCTCTCCCCCGGGCTCGCGGACGTCGACGAGTCGATCCCGACGATCTACGCCGACGGCTGCCACGCCGACTACCAGGTCGTCGCGGCGCTCGGCTGCTCGTTCGGCGACCCCGACGGGCCGACGACGGCCCTGGTCGGCGACTCGCACGCCGCGCAGTGGTTCACGCCGCTGCGCGACCGGGTCGAGCGACGGGGCGAAGAGCTGATCGTGCACACGAAGCTGGCGTGCCCGGTGGTCGAGCTCGTGCTCGAGCATCCGCACGCCGCCCGCGACTACACCGAGTGCGCGAGCTGGCGGGACGACGTCGTGGCGACGCTCGTCGAAGAGCCCGTCGACACGGTCGTGGTCTCGCACGCCGTCAGCGGGTACCGGCTGGTCGCGCGGTCGCCCGACGACTTCGAACGCGAGTGGGCGACGGGGCTCGAACGGTTCGTCGACGCCCTCCCCGACTCGACGCGCGTCGTCGTGCTGGGCGACGTCCCGCGGTGGCCCGATCGCCCCCCGCTCTGCCTCTCGTCCCATCTCGACGACGTCGCCGCCTGTTCGGCACCGGTGGAGGCGCTCGTCGACGCGCCGGCGACGGCGGCGGACCGGGGTGCGGCCGAGCGGTCGCGGGTTCGCTACGTCCCGACGCTCGACTGGATGTGCACCGAGACGTGCTCGCCCGTGGTCTGGAACTCGCTCGCCTTCCGCGACACGAACCACCTCACCGACGGCTTCGCGCGAGTGCTCGGGCCCCGACTCGACGAGGTGCTCGACGCCGCCCGCTGAGAGAGCGGATGCGCTCGCCCGTCCACTCTCGCCCACCACGGGATCGAGTGGTCAGAACATGCTCTTCCTCTCGCGTCGAAGAGCATCTTCCGACCACTCGATCGCGCGACGGGGCGCGAGAGCGCTAGAGCCAGCGCTTCCAGCGGAACGCCCCGAACAGCCCGCCCGCGATGGCGACCATGAGACCCAACGCGAACGGGTACCCCCAGGCCCAGTGCAGCTCGGGCATGACGTCGAAGTTCATGCCGTAGATCGCGCCGACCAGGGTCGGGGCGAACAGGATCGCGGCCCAGGCCGAGATGCGCTTCGTGACCTCGTTCGAGTCCTGGGCGACGAGGGTGGCGTTCAGCGCCAGCGCGTTCTGCAGCACGGCGCGGAACGTGTCGGCGCGGTCGACGACGCGGATCACGTGGTCCTGCACGTCGCGCAGTCGGCGCTCGAGCTCGGTGCCGACCCGGTACTTCTCGCCGCCGCGCAGCAGACCGTCGAGCATCGCGATCAGCGGACGCGACGCCTTCTGGAAGTCGGCGACCTCGCCGAACAGCTCGTAGATGCGCCGCGAGACGCCCGGCTCGCCGGCGAACAGCTGCTGCTCGATCTCGTCGATGTCGTTCTCGAGGCCGTCGATGACGGGCTTGTAGGCGTCGACGACGGCGTCGAGCAGTGCCCACAGCATGGCCTGCGGCCCGGCGCCGAGCAGGTCGGGCTTCGATCGCAGGCGGGCGACCCCGCGACTGACGTGGCGGGCGTCGATGTGCGACACGTGGTTGATGCCGACGAAGAAGTTCTCGCCGACGAAGCCGTGGATCTCGCCGAACGCCACGGTCTCCTCGTCGTCGAGGTAGACCGCCGGGCGGACGACGACGAAGAGCGTCGCCCCGTACCGCTCGAGCTTGGCGCGCTGATGCCCAGACCCGGCGTCTTCGATGGCGAGCTCGTGCAGGTCGAACTGGCGGGCCAGCGAGTCGAGCTCGGCGGCGTCCGGCTCCGAGAGGACGACCCACGCCGTGCCGCCGGTGTCGGCGAGTGCGGCGTACGTGTCGTCGAGCGTCTCGGGCGAGACGTGCAGGCGGCCGTCCACGTAGACGTCGTTGATCTGAAGGGGCATGCGTCGAGTCTCGCAGGGTGGGGCGAGGCGGCGCGTCAGTGCCCGGCGGCGAACCGGGACTGCACGGTCGCGGCCGTCTGGGCCGAGTTGTTGTAGATCGTGGTGCCGTCGACCTGCCCTGCGAAGAACGCGCTGGTCGGGGCTCCGGTGTAGTTGCCGAGCGGGCCGTAGCCGACACGCCAGAAACCCGTCGCGCTCTGCGCCGTGCGCGACGTCGAGTCGCTGGCGACGGCGGTGCCGTCGACGTACACGACCGCACCCGTGCTGCTCGAGAGGGTGGCGACGACGTGGTGCCAGGCGCCGTCGTTGTACGCGGCGGGGGTCGTCAGCGTCTTGACCGTCGAGGTCGTGGGGCGGACGCCGAAGGCGATCCTGCCCGCGTTCGTCACGAACAGCGCGCGGTCGGCGCTGGTGGCCGTGCCGGTCTGGTTGGGCGTGAACGAGACGAGCGCACCGCCACGGGTCGAGGTCGTCTTGAACCAGGTCTCGACGGTGAACGACGCCTGACCGGTGAGGTTCACGGCCGTGGTGACCTGCCCGGTCGATCCGTCGAGCAGCAGCGAGGGGCTGTCGTTCCTCGCGCACGAGCCGGTCACGAACGAGGCACCCGAGGTCAGCGTGCCGACGCGGGCGAAGGTGCTGCCGTCGGTGGTGGTCGTGCCCGAGAGCTCGTTGTACGGGAACCCGTACGAGGTCTCGCTGCTGTACGACTCCTTGAGGCAGTCGTAGCTGCTGCCCGCGGTGTAGCTCGAGGTCGGGTTCGCGACGGGCGCCGAGTACGCGGCACCGGCGCCGCCGCCGACCACGAGGGTGAGGGCGAGACCCGAGGCCGCACCCACGACGGCGAGCGCACCGGCGGTGCCGCGCAGTCGGCGGAGACGACGCTCGCGGCGACGGACGGCCCGACGGGTCGCCGCAGAAGAGGACGCGGCAGGCACGGAGGCGCCGACCGGGTGCACGGCCACCGAGGAGGCGCTGGTGGCGGACGCGGAAGCCGGGAACCACCTGCGGGTGGCCGTGATCGACGGGACCCGCGCCTCCTTGGCGTCACGGTGCAGGTCGCGGTCGAGACGCGAGGCTCCGACGAGCAGGAGCAGCAGGCTGCCGACGACGATCAGGTGACCGTACTGCCCGCCGGCCGCCCAGACGAACGGCATGCCGAGGTACGGCACGCGGAGGAACCCCACGCCGACGACGGCGCTCCGAGCGATCGGGGTCGAGTCGGCCGCCGGGTTGGCGTCGCCCTTCGTGACGATCTCGGCACCCGTGCCGTTCTCGAGGTAGCGGTGCAGACGCAGGTGGTCGGCCTTGTCGGGGTCGTCGAACAGCAGCACCTGGCCGCGGTGGATGTCGGTCTCGGCGACCGGCTTGGCCACGACGATGTCGCCGGGGCTGATGCGGGGCTCCATGCTGCCGGTCATCACGGTGGTGGGGGTCCAGCCGATGATGGCGGGGCCGGCGGCCCAGAGCAGCAGGCCGATCAGCGTGCCGAGCACGGTGCGCGCCAGCGTCGCGAGCAGGAGTCGGACCCAGTGCGGCCACGAGCCGGAGGCGCCCCGGGGGACCGTCATCGACGCGGCCGCCGCGGCCCGGGAGGGGCGCAGCTTCAGGTCGATCGAGGTCACGGGGCGCCTCTCTCGGCGGGACTGTCGGGTGGGGGTGGTGGTGCGGTGGTGCGGGTGGAGCGGATGGTGCAGGAGGTGCGGTGCGGGTGGAACGATGCGGGTAGCGGTGGTGCCGGAGCGGGTCGTGCCTGGTGCGGGTGGTGCGTGTGGTGCTGCGGCGCGGCGGTTCGGGCCGCCGCGCTCGGGGTGGTGCTGCGGCGCGGCGGTTCGGGCCGCCGCGCTCGGGGTGGTCTCGGCGGTTCGGGCCGCCGTGGCCGGAGTGACCTCGGCGGTTCGGGCCGCCGTGGCCGGGGTCGATCCGACCGGTTCGGGGTGTCGGATCGTGTGCCCCGCCGTCGACCTACCCGGGGGGGAGGTCGGTCGGCGGCGGGAGCCTGACGAGCTCGGGAGAGCTCGGAGATCAGCTGTTCTGGGCTTCCCAGGTCAGGCCGAGGGCCGCGGTGCCGCCCTGGGTGCTGTTGGGGGCCGACGGGCTGACCGTGTAGGTCACCTGGTAGACGCGGGTCTCGGCGGCGGTGCCGGTGGGGGCCCAGTTGCCGACTCCGTTGGAGAAGTTGGTCGACGAGGTGCCGAACGCGGCGAGCGTGCCCGAGTAGAGCGACGAACCGGCGGCCGAGGGGGTGAAGCCGGCGCAGGTGCCGAAGCCGCCGCCCGTGCCCTGGACGACGCTCAGCGTGATGTTCGAGGCGAGGTTGTTGGTGGTGCTGGCGTTCGTGCCGTAGAGCTTGACGGTCGAGGCGAGCGATCCGGACGACGTGACGGCGATGCAGTTGCTGCCCGTCGAGCCCGGCTTAAGGTTCGAGGCGGTGAACAGCGCGGTGTTGCTGTCGTCGTCGGTGAGGGCGACGCTGCCCGCGGTCCAGTTGCTGGTGGGGTTGACGGTGGTCGACGAGAAGGCCGAGTACGAGGCCTGCGAGACGACGACACCGCTGGCGACGAGGGCGGCGGGGATGGCGATCCAGGCGGCGAGGCGGGTCATGCGGGGGGTGGGACGGGACATCGTGTGCTCCAAGTGGTCAGCGGGAAGTGTCGGTGTGAGTCGGGGTGGGATGTGCTCGGAATCCGAGTAATACGAGATTCGAGTAGTTCGTTACCCGAGTTGTTCGCTTCCCAAGTGGTACGACAATCAAGATACTTGCGCATCGAAGCGTGTGCAAGTCGCGTGCCGACCCCAGAGCGGGGGGTATCTTGATGAGTGAGATACTTGACCTCCGTACCAACGACCCGACGAGCGGCGCACGACCATGACCGATGTCTCTCCCCAGCCCGAGCGCGGCTCGACGCCGCCGCGCGACGACGACGGCCGGGTCGACGTGACCGCAGCCGTCCGCGCCTTCAGTCGACTCGAGCAGAGCAACACCGCGGTGATCAAGCTCGTGGCGGCCCAGCTCGGTCTCGGCGTCACCGACATCCGCGCCCTCGTGTTCCTCGCGAGCACCGACGAGGTCACGCCCAAGATGGTCACCGAGTACGTCGATCTCTCGACAGGCGCGACCACGAGCCTCATCGACCGGCTCGACACGGGCGGTTACGTGCGACGTGTCGCGCACCCCACCGACCGGCGCAGCACCGTCCTCGAGCTGGCGCCGCGGGGCGAGAAGGCCATCGCCGACGTCGCGCAGGTCTACCGGCTCGCCTTCCGCGAGGCGATCGACCCCCACTTCCTCGAGTTCTACGCGACCGCGACGAATGCCCTCGCCGACTCGCTGCGCAACCGCGCGAGCACCGGGCTCGACGAACTGCACTGACCGCGGTCCGCCCTCGGCTCGTAGCCTGGGGCGATGACTCCGTCCGACGTCCTCATCGAAGCCTTCGACCGCCTCCCCGCAATCGCCCGTGAGGCGGTGACCGGGCTCACCGTCGACGACCTGGCGTGGCGCCCCGACGCGGAGGCGAACTCGATCGCCTGGCTCGTCTGGCACGCCGCCCGCGGGCAGGACGTCCAGATCGCCGACCTCGCCGCGGGCGAGCAGGTCTGGGCGGTCGACGGCTGGGTCGACGCCTTCGCGCTGCCCTTCGCTCCCGGCGAGATGGGCTACGGGCAGAGCGCCGCCGAGGCGGGCGAGGTCCGTGTCGAGGCCGAGCTGCTGGTGGGCTACCTCGAGGCGGTGACGCTGCGGACCCGCGGCTACCTCGAGGGCCTCGACGCCGCGTCGTACACCGACGTGGTCGACGACCAGTGGGATCCCCCCGTCACCGCCGGAGCCCGCCTCGTCAGCATCCTCGGCGACTGCAGCCAGCACATCGGGCAGGCCTCGTACGTGCGCGGCCTCCTCGACCGCCGCTGACCCGCCGCCGTGGCTCCGGCCCCAGGGTGCGGCGGGTTCCCGTCATCCCGGGCGGGTCAGCGCTGACCCGCCGCCGATGACGCGGACCCGCCGCAGGGGGCGCCGTGACGCAGAAGAGCCGCGGAGGCGCGGGTACCTGCCCCGCGCCTCCTCGGCTCCGTGTGCTCCTCTTACGCCTGCGCGGCGGCGAGCTGGTCGATCAGACGGTCGCCGGGGCGCGTCTCGATCATCTCGGCCTCGATCTCGGCACGATCGAGCAGCTCCTCCATGCGGCGACGACGCGGACGCGTGATGAGCGTCACGACGGTGCCCTGCTTGCCGGCGCGACCCGTGCGACCGGAGCGGTGCATGTAGGTCTTGTACTCGTCGGGCATGTCGGCCTGGACGACCAGGCTGATGTCGTCGACGTGGATGCCGCGGGCGGCGACGTCGGTCGCGACGAGCACGTTGACCCGGCCGCTCGTGAGCATCTGCAGGTTGCGCGTGCGGCGGGCCTGGTTCAGGTCGCCGTGCAGGCTCGTCGAGCGGATGCCCGCGTCTTCGAGCTGGTCGGCGAGCTGCTCGGCGAAGGCGCGCGTTCGGGCGAAGACCAGGGTCTTGCCCTCGCCCGAGGCGAGCTGCTCGATGACGGCCGTCTTGTCGCGCTGCTCGATGACGAGCACGCGGTGGTCGATGGTGGCGCTGGCCTGGTCCTCGCCGGCGACCTCGTGCACGGCGGGGTTCACCAGGAACTCGTCGACGAGCTTCGCGACGCCCTTGTCGAGCGTGGCGCTGAAGAGCAGCTTCTGGGCGCGGGTGCCGTCGCGCTTGACCGTGGCGGTCTCGCGGATGATGCGCTGCACCGGCTCGAGGAACCCCAGGTCGCACATGTGGTCGGCCTCGTCGAGCACCGTGATGACGACCTCGCTGAGGTCGAGTCGGCCCTGGTCGATGAGGTCCTCGATGCGGCCGGGCGTGCCGATGATGATGTCGACGCCGCGGTTGATCGCACCGACCTGGCGGGCCTGGGGCACACCGCCGTAGACCTGCGTGGTGAAGAGACCGACCGAGCGGGCGATGGGCTGCACGGTGCGGTCGATCTGCATCGCGAGCTCGCGCGTCGGGGCGAGGATGAGCGCGCGGGGCTTGCGGCCCGGCTTGCGACCCTTGGCGCCGTTGTTCTCCATCAGCTTCTCGACGAGCGGGGCGCCGAAGGCGATGGTCTTGCCCGAGCCGGTGCGACCGCGGCCGAGGACGTCGCGGCCCTTCAGCACGTCGGGGATCGTCGCCGCCTGGATGGCGAACGGCGCCGCGGCGCCCATCGACGCGAGCTGGCGCTCGATATTGTCGCCGAGACCGAGGTCGCCGAAGCTCACGCCCTCGACGTCGGCCGCCGTGACGACCTCGGCCTGCAGCTTCTCGAGCTTGACGTCGTCTTCGGGCGAGTAGTGCGGGCCCGCCGCGGAGTTCCGCTTGGGGTAGAAGTCGCTGGGACGCTCGGACCGCGAGTCGCGGTCGGCGCGGTCGAACGAGCGCGGGGCGCGATCGGTGCGCGTGGGGCGGTCGCCGCGGTCGTTGCGCGCGGGGCGGTCGCTGCGGTCGTACGAACGAGGAGCGCGATCGTCGCGAGCCGGGCGGTCGCCGCGGTCGTACGAGCGGGGGGCGCGATCGTCACGCGCAGGGCGGTCGCCGCGGTCGTACGAACGAGGAGCGCGATCGTCGCGGTCGTACGAGCGGGGTGCGCGATCGTCACGCGCCGGTCGGTCGCTGCGGGTCGGACGGTCGTACGAACGAGGCGCGCGATCGTCGCGAGCGGGGCGGTCGCCGCGGTCGTACGAACGGGGCGCTCGATCGTCGCGAGCCGGGCGGTCGTCGCGGTCGTAGGAGCGCGGGGCGCGGTCGTAGCCGCGCGAGGGGCGGTTGTCGCGCCCGGCGCGGGCGGCCTCCTTGCCCCCGTCGCGGCCCCAGCCGCGGGCGGCGTCGCGTCCGCCGTCACGACCGCGCTCGCCGTTGCGGGCGTCGTGGTCGCGGGGGGCGAAGCGGCTGTTGCCGGTCTTCTCGCGGGGCTCCCAGTTGGGGCGGCCGGCGCCGGCGCCGCGGGGGGCGTCGCCGCGTCGTTCGGCGCGGGAGTCGGCGTTCCAGCGCTGCTTGCGCTCGGGGGCGCCGGCCTCGTCGGCGCGGTGGCCGCGGTGCTTGGGGCTCTTCGAGCCGGTGCCGCGCGAGTCGTTGCTCTTGCCGCGCGAGGGGGTCTTGTCGTAAGGGGGCATGGGTTTCTTTCCGGGCTTGCGGATGACGCGAAGAAATACCCGGGCAGCCGTTGACCAGGACCGTTCACCATCGTGAATTCATCCCGTCGAGATCCGACGGGAATCCGGCCCACAAGACTTACAAACCCTCATGCGCACCCCCGTCGTGACGAGCGGGTGGTGCAGTCGCGCCACAGGCGCGGTGTCTTGAGCCGACCGGTCCACGATACCCGACCCGCGCCTCCGGCAAAAGCCCCCTCTACGCGCGGCCGCGCGCCCCGTTTCGAGAAGACGGGCCCCATGGGTCAAGACACCGTGCGCCCGCAGCGCGTCTCCCCCGCACCAGGGCGGTGGCGGTGCTTCGCGGCCCACTCCGGGCGACTCCGTCGCCCCCGGGCGCCCCCACACGCCCACCCCCGCCGAACACGCCCGCAAACACCAAACCGCCCACCCCGGCGCAAGCGTCAGCGCCTACGCCTGCACCGGCGCCTGCGCCTACGCCGCAGGGCCTGCGTACCTGCACCTACCCCGCGCGCCGCTCCGCCCGGCGCTCGCGCGCACCCTCGACCAGGAAGTACAGCACCGGCAGCACGACCAGCGTCAGCACGGTCGACGACACGAGCCCGCCGATGACGACGATGGCGAGCGGCTGCGAGATGAAGCCGCCGTGCCCCGTGATGCCGAGCGCCATGGGCAGCAGCGCGAAGATCGTCGCGGTCGCCGTCATGAGGATGGGTCGCAGTCGGCGCGACGCGCCTTCGAGCAGCGCCTCGCGCACCCGCAGCCCTCGGGTGCGGTACTGGTTCACGAGGTCGATCAGCACGATCGCGTTGGTGACCACGATGCCCACCAGCATCAGCACGCCGATCAGCGATGCGACGCCCAGCGGGATCCCCGAGGCGATCTGCAGCAGGATCGCACCGGTCGCCGCGAACGGGATCGACACCAGCAGGAGGAACGGCTGCAGCAGGCTGCGGAAGGTCGCCACCATCACGATGTAGACGATGAGGATGGCGATCAGCACGGCCAGACCCAGCTGAGAGAACGCGTTCGCCTGGTCGGCCGTGACGCCGCCGATCTCGGTGTCGGCGCCGGTCGGCAGGTCGATGCCGTCGAGGGCGTCGGTCACCTCGGTGCTGGCCGTCGAGAGGTCGTCGCCCGACGGGGTGACGGTGACGGTCGCCGTGCGGACGGCGTCGGAGGTGGTGACCGAGGTCGGCCCGGTCGTCTCGTCGATCGTGGCGATCGAGTCGAGTCGCACGGGGCCGGTCGGGCCGGGCAGCTCGACGGCGCGGAGCTCGTCGAGACTCGCCGGCGGCGTCGGGGCGACGGTGTAGACGTCGATCGAGCTGTTGTCGATCTCGATCGAGCCGACCTGCAGCGGCTGCACGGCCTGCGACACGATCGCGCCGACGGCGACCTCGCTCAGTCCGAGCGCCGCCGCCTCGTCGCGGTCGATCTGCACGCCGATGATGGGCTGCGCCGAGGCGAGGTTCGAGCTGGCCTCGGCGGTGCCGGGCAGTTCGCGCACGGTCGACAGCACGCTGTCGGTCGCCGTCTGGAGCGTCTCGGGGTCGGGTGCGGAGACGTCGATGGTGATGTCGTTGCTCGTGCCGAACCCGCTCGAGGCGGTCACCTCGATGTCGCCGACGTCGCCGAGCCCGTCGAGGCGGTCGCGCACGTCCGACTGGACGACGTCCTGGTCGGCGCTCTCGTCGGTCGTGATCGAGTAGGTGACGGTGCTGTCACCCGAGCCGCCGAAGAAGCTGGCGATCGAGGTGCCGCTCGAGCCGATCGTCAGCTGCACGGTCTCGATGCCCTCGACCCCCTCGAGGGCCTCCTCGACCTGCGTCGCCGCGTCGGACTGCGCGTCGAGGCTGGTCGCCGGAGCGAGGGTCTGCGTGACGCTGAAGGTGTTCTGCCCGCTCGCCCCCAGGAAGTTGGTCTTCATGAACGGCACCGCGGCGGCCGTGCCGCCGAGCACCAGCACGGCGACCAGGATCGTGACGACGGGGCGACGCAGCGTGCCTCGCAGCACCGGCACGTAGACGCGGCGCAGTCGGTCGAGCGGGGCCCCGGCGGTGGGGTCGGAGGCGCGGGTCGTCAGCTCCTCGCCGGCGGCGCCTCCGGAGACGACGCCGTCGGAGCCCTCGGCCCCGGCGCCCGCGGCACCCCGGGCGGTCCCCGCGTGCTTGTGCGCCTTCGGCGCCCGGAGGAACCAGTACGCCAGCACCGGCACGATCGTCAGCGCGACGAACAGCGACGCGATGAGGGCGATCGTGACCGTCAGGGCGAACGGCCTGAACAGCTCGCCGGTGATGTTGCCCACGAAGGCGAGCGGCAGGAACACGACGACGGTGGTCACGGTCGACGCGGTGATGGCGCCGGCGACCTCGCGCACGCCGGTCGTGATGGCCTGGAGGCGGTCGGCGCCCGAGGTCAGGTGCCGCTTGATGTTCTCGATGACGACGATGGAGTCGTCGACCACGCGCCCGATGGCGATGGTCAGGGCGCCGAGCGTGAGGATGTTCAGCGTGTAGCCCGACGCCTGCAACCCGATGAACGTGATGAGCACGCTGGTCGGGATGCTGATCGCCGTGACGATCGTCGAGCGGATCGACAGCAGGAACACCAGGATGACGATCACCGCGAAGGCGAGACCGAGCAGCCCCTCTTCGGCGAGCGCGTCGATCGACTGCTGGATGAAGGGCGCCTGGTCGAAGACGACGGTGAGGTCGACGTCGTCGCCGAGGTCGGTGGCGAGTGCGGGGATGGCGTCGCGGACCGTCTCGGAGACGTCGACCGTGTTGGCGTCGAGCGTCTTCGTCACCGCGACCGTCAGGGCGGGCTCGCCGTTCACCCGGCTGATCGAGGTGACCGGGGCCGAGGTGAGCGCCACGTCGGCGACGTCGTCGATCGTGACGGCGGAGCTGCCGCCGAGCAGGGGCAGCGCGGCGATCTGGTCGGCGCCCGTCAGTCGCGACCCGGCCTGGATCGACAGCGTCTGGCCGTCCTGGGTGATGGTGCCGCCGGGGATCAGCTGCCCGTTGGCGTCGAGCGCGTCCTGGAACGCCTGCGTCGTGAGGCCTGCTGCGGCGAGCGCGTCGCGGTCGGGCGTGATGGTGACGCGCTGACCCGCGTCGCCGAAGACGGAGGCCTCGCGGACGCCGTCGAGCTTCTGCAGGTCGGGGACGGTCGTGTCCGACAGGCGGTCGACGAGCTGCTGCGCCTCGGAGTCGTCGTACCCGGTGACGGCGATCTGGATGATCGGCAGGTCGTCGAGGCTGCCGGTGACGACCTGGGTGTCGACGGCGTCGGGCAGGCTCAGACGGTTGACGGCCGACTGGATCTTCTGCTCGGCGTTGTCGAGGTCGGTACCGTAGGTGAACTCGGCCGACACGGTGCTGGTCGAGGTGCTCGAGGTCGCGGTCGTGCCCTCGAGACCCGGGATGATCTGCACCGCCTGCTCGATGGGGGTCGAGACGTCGTCGTTCACGACCTCGGGGGTGGCCCCCGGGTACGAGCTGACGATGGCGATCTGCGGGAACTGGACGTTGGGCGCCAGCTCCTGCTTGAGCGACGTGAGCGCGACCCCGCCGAACACGGCGACGACGATGGTGACGAGGGCGATCAGCGCGCGGTTGCGGAGGCTGAAGACGGACAGCAGATGCACGGGACTCCGGTGGTGACGAGGAGAGCGGAGGAGGCGCGGTGCACGACGTCCACCGCGCCTCCTATTGTCACCACTCTCTCTGGGAACTGGCGGCCCTCTCTCATGCCCTGTGGACGACATCTCGACTTCCCCTCTCGGGGAGGGACCGATATCCTGGTCGGCTGCCCGATCGGGGAGCACCCCCGAGCAGAAGAGGGAACGACCCCATGGGCTACATCGACGTCAACCGCGTGTCCTACGCGCTCGCCGACGGCAGGCCGCTGCTCGACGAGGTCTCGTTCCGGGTGGGCGAGGGCCAGAATGCCGTGCTCATCGGAGCGAACGGCGTGGGCAAGTCGACGCTCCTGCGTCTGATCCGGGGTGAGCTGAGGCCGGACGACGGCGTCATCGGCATCGACGGGGGTCTCGGCGTGATGGACCAGTTCGTGGGCCACGTCCGCGACGAGAGCACCGTCCACGATCTCCTCGTCGGGGTCGCTCCGACCGCCGTCCGCGCCGCCGCCCTGGCTCTCGACGCCGCCGAGCTCGCCCTGCTCGAGGACGACGTCACCGAGACGCAGATGGCCTACGCCACAGCGCTGGCGGACTACGCCGACGCGGGCGGTTATGAGGCCGAGACCCTGTGGGACACCTGCACCACCGCCTCCCTGGCCCTTCCCTACGAGCGGGCGCGCTGGCGCGAGGTCTCGACGCTCAGCGGCGGTGAGCAGAAGCGGCTGGTGCTCGAGGCCCTCCTCCGCGGGCCCGAGCAGGTGCTGCTGCTCGACGAGCCCGACAACTACCTCGACGTACCCGGCAAGCGCTGGCTCGAGGAGGCCCTGGTCGCCACCCCCAAGACCGTCCTGCTGGTCAGCCACGACCGCGAACTGCTCGGCCGTGTCGCCGACCGCGTCGTCACGATCGAGTCCGGCGCCGCCGGCAACACCGCATGGACGCACGGCGGCTCGTTCCGCACGTATCATCAGGCCCGCGCCGACCGCATGGAGCGTCTCGATGAACTCCGCCGACGGTGGGACGAACAGCACGAGAAGCTGAAGACCCTGGTGCGCAACCTGAAGGTCAAGGCGACGGCGATGGACAGCATGGCGTCCCGCTACCAGGCGGCCCTCACGCGCCTCCACAAGTTCGAGCTGGCCGGTCCTCCCCAGGAGCGCCCGCCCGAGCAGGACTTGACGATGCGCCTCACGGGCTCGCGCACCGGCAAGCGCGTCGTCGTCTGCGAGGGGCTCGAGCTGACCGGCTTGATGGCCCCCTTCGACTCCGAGCTGTGGTTCGGCGAGCGCATCGCCGTGCTCGGGTCGAACGGCTCGGGCAAGTCGCACTTCCTGCGACTGCTGGCGCGGGGCGGCACCGATCCCGACCCTCGCGACGGCCACGTGACGTCGGTCGGCGGGGCCCTCGAGCCTGTGCCGCACACGGGGCGCGCGACACTCGGTGCGCGGGTCGTGCCGGGCTGGTTCGCCCAAGCACACGAGCACCCGGCGATGCTCGGACGCACGCTGCTGGAGATCGTGCACGAGGGCGACGACGAGCGGCGCGGGCTCGGACGCGAAGCCGCCAGCCGGGCGCTCGACCGTTACGGACTGGTCGGGTCCGCCGAGCAGGTCTTCGAGTCGCTGAGCGGCGGGCAGCAGGCGCGGCTGCAGATCCTCCTCCTCGAGCTGAGCGGAGCCACGCTCCTGCTGCTCGACGAGCCCACCGACAACCTCGACATCGTGTCGGCCGAGGCCCTCGAAGGCGCTCTCGACCGTTTCGAGGGCACCGTCATGGCGGTCACCCACGACCGCTGGTTCGCGCGCTCGTTCGACCGGTTCCTCGTGTTCGGCGGCGACGGCGAGGTCTACGAGGCACCCGAGCCGGTATGGGACGAGAAGCGGGTGCAGCGCGCCCGCTGACCGGCCCTGCGGAGACGGTGGGTCACGACACGCCGCGAGCTGCGGAGGCCTCGCGGCGAGTCGTGACTCATGGACGGCCGAGGAGGCGCGGCCCGGCCGAGGAGGCGCGGGTCGGCCCCCTCAGACCACCTCGGCCAGCAGCGGCGAGGCCGGCCCCTGCACGCCGTCGATGCCGTCCCAGGCGGCGCGCAGGGCGGTGAGCGCCCGGTCGGTCTCGTCGTCGCCGTACGAGAACGGCACGCGGAGGAACCGCTCGAACGCCCCGTCGACGCCGAACACGGGGCCGGCGGCGAGCAGCAGCCCCTCGCGCCGGGCGGCGAGGGTCAGCTGCGAGCTGACGGGGGCGCCGAGCCCCACCCAGGTGCTGAGCCCGCCCGCGGGCGACGGGACGTCCCACGAGGGGAACGCGGTGCGGAGGCCGGTCACGACGCGGTCGCGACCCCGTCTCAGGTGGGCGGCCCGCGCCTCCAGCACGCCGTCGAGGTCGGCGAGCAGCTCGGCGACGAGCAGCTGCTCGAGCACGGGCGTGCCGAGGTCGCCGGCCGAGCGGGCGCGGACGAGGCGGTCGACGAGGGGGAGGTCGGCGCGGATCCAGCCGATCCGCAGCCCGCCCCAGAGCGACTTCCCCACCGACCCGATCGAGACGGCGGGCCCGTAGGCCGCCATCGGCGACGGCCGACCGGCCGCCGCGCCGGCACCCGCACCCCCGTCGATCGCCAGCTCCGCCATCGTCTCGTCGACGATCACGACGGTCCCCTCCGCCGCCGCCGCGTCGAGCACCCGCGCGCGCTGATCGGCCGGCATGGTCGCGCCCGTCGGGTTGTGGAAGTCGGGCATGAGGTACGCGACCGGCGGGCTCGTGCGCCGCAGCGTCTGCATCAGCGCCGCCTCGTCCCACCCGTCGCCGACGGTCACGCTGACCGGCACCAGCCGCGCGCCGGCGACCCGCAGCGCCTCGAACGCGTGCGGGTACCCGGGCGCCTCGACGACGGCGCGGTCGCCGCGGCCGACCAGCACCCGGGCGAGCAGTGCGATGGCGTGCTGCGCGCCGAGGGTGACGACGATCTGGTCGGCGCTCGTCTCGAGCCCGCGGCGCCGGTACCGTTCGGCGATCGCCTCGCGCAGCACGGGTCGGCCGATCTTGTCGTAGCCCGAGTCGCCGAGGTAGGCGCCCAGTCGTCCGGCCGCGCGCTGGGCCGCCTCGGCGATGCCGTGGGCGGCGGGCAGGGCGGCCTTCGTCAGGTCGAGCAGCCCCTCGGTCGAGGCCGGTCGGGGCAGAGCGACGCGGGTCGGCAGCCGCACGACGCTGCCGCTCCCCCGCACGCTGTCGATGTGTCCGCCGTCGCGCAGCGTCGCGTAGGCGGCCGTGACCGTCGTGCGGCTGACCCCGAGGTGGGTGCTGAGATCGCGTTCCGACGGCAGGCGGGTGCCGACCGGCAGTCGTCCGTCGAGCACGAGCAGCCGGATCCGGTCGGCGAGCGCCAGATAACCGGGAGCCGAGGAGGCGCGCCACGAGTCCAGCAGCACCCCCAGCGCTCGCGACGAGACAGCAGTGGCACCGGGGTCGACGTTCGTCACGGTGCCACCCTAGGTCGATTGGCCTCTTGCCACCAGGCCACCTCGACGATTGGATCGGAGTCATGCCCCTGATCCACCGCCTCCTCCGTCTCGCCGTCGGCCTGTTCGCCTACGGCTTCGCCATCGCCCTGATGGTCCGGGCCGGCATCGGGGTCGCACCGTGGGACGTCCTGACGCAGGGGCTCGCGAAGCACACGGGGCTCAGCTTCGGGCTCGTGACGTTCCTGACGAGCCTCGTCGTGCTGCTGCTCTGGATCCCGTTGAAGCAGCGACCGCGCTTCGGCACGGTCGCCAACACCTTGTCGATCGGGCCGGTCGCCGACTTCGGGCTGCACGTGCTGCCGCAGCAGAGCGTGTGGTGGGCGCAGGGCCTGACCTTCGCGGGCGGGCTGCTGCTGCTCGCCGTCGCGAGCGGGCTCTACATCGGCGCCGACTTCGGGCCCGGGCCCCGCGACGGTCTGATGCTCGGCATCCACCGGCGGTTCGGCTGGCGGGTGGGCGTGGCCCGCACCGCCATCGAGGTGTCCGTGCTGGCGGGCGGCTGGCTGCTGGGCGGGCAGGTCGGCATCGGCACGGCCGCCGAGGCTCTGCTGATCGGCCCCCTGGTCGCCATCACCCTGCCGCTCTTCGCGCGTCGCCGGGCGGTGGCGGCGACCACGGGATCGACGCCTGCAGCCGTCGCGACCTGACCCGCGCCTCCTCGGCTCCCGCCCCGCCCCTGTCCACCTGCAGCACACAGAACGAGACGGTTCGGTGAACAGGCGCGTGACCGGGGAATAACCGGGGCGCCGCAGTAGTTGACAGGCCCTCGGCACGGAGTAGAGTCGCCGCTCGTGACCAACGACACCCGGTCGCCGAAGCGGTGGCTGATCGGCGAACCGCTGCCCTCCGAGAAGCTCGACGGGCAGCTCCTCCCCAAGCACCTCGCGCTCCCCATCTTCGCGAGCGACCCGCTCAGCTCCGTGGCCTACGCGCCGCAGGAGCTGCTGATGATCCTGCTGATCGGCGGGCTCGGGTTCCTGACGCTCGCGCCGTGGGTCGCGGTCGCGGTGGTCGTGCTGCTGCTCGTCGTGGTCGCGTCGTACCGCCAGCTGATCAAGGCCTACCCCTCAGGAGGCGGTGATTACGAGGTCGCGCACCGCAACCTCGGCGAGAAGGCCGGCCTGGTCGTCGCGTCCGCCCTGCTGGTCGACTACGTCATGACGGTGGCCGTCTCGGTGGCCTCGGGCGTCGACAACATCATCTCGGCGGTGCCCGAGCTGGCGCCGATCCGGGTCGAGCTGGCGATCTTCTTCGTGATCGCGCTGGCGGCGGTCAACCTGCGCGGCGTCCGCGAGTCGAGCAAGGCGTTCGCGATCCCCACCTACCTCTTCGTGTCGAGCGTCTTCGTGATGATCGTCATCGCGCTGGTGCGCACGGCCCTCGGCGACCCGCCCGTGGCCGAGAGCGCCGACTACACGGTGCAGGCCGATCAGCTGACGCAGGCGGCGTTCATCCTGCTGCTGCTGCGCGCGTTCTCGAGCGGCTGCTCGGCGCTGACCGGCGTCGAGGCGATCGCGAACGGCGTGCCCGCCTTCCGTCGCCCCAAGGTCCAGAACGCTCAGAAGACGCTCGTGCTGATGGGCGGCATCGCGATCGTGCTGTTCGCCGGCCTCGTCGCCGTGGCGCTGATCGCGAAGGTGCACTACGCCGAAGACGCCTGCGATCTGCAGGGCTTCGTCGACTGCGAGGGCACGCCGCAGCGCAGCCTGATCGCGCAGATCGCGGCGTCGGTCTTCGGCGGCGCGCTCTTCGGCATCCCGTTCTATCTCATCCAGGCCTGCACGGCGGCGGTGCTGCTGCTGGCGGCGAACACGGCGTTCAACGGGTTCCCGCTGCTGGGGTCGATCCTCGCCCGCGACCAGTACGCGCCCAAGGCGCTGAACACCCGCGGCGACCGCCTGATCTACTCGAACGGCGTGATCGTGCTGGCCCTGGTCGCCTGCGCCATCCTGCTCGTCTACCAGGCGAGCGTCACCGGGCTGATCCAGCTGTACATCATCGGGGTCTTCGTGTCGTTCACGCTCGGGCAGACCGGCATGGTCGTGCACTGGACGCGGATGCTGCGCGAGGGCTGCGCCGATCGCGGCGCGGTCTGCCGCGCCCGCGGCATCAACGCGTTCGGCGCGCTGCTGACGGCCTCGGTGCTGATCGTCGTGACCGTGACCAAGTTCACACACGGCGCCTGGCTGGTGTTCGTCATCATGCCGATCCTGTTCACGCTGATGCTCGGGGTGAACCGCTACTACCGCGACGTGCTGGTCGAGATCGAGCCCGACGCGACCACGCAGTTCGGCTCGCACGGCGATCACGCGATCGTGCTGGTCGGCACGATGCAGAAGCCGGTGCTGAAGGCCCTCGACTACGCGATCGCGGCGCGGCACGAGTCGCTCGAGGCGATCCACGTCGGCATCGACGACGAGGCGACGGCGCTGCTGCAGCGGCAGTGGGCCGAGCAGAACATCGAGGTGCCGCTGCGGATCGTGCCGTCGCCGTACCGCGACATCAGCATGCCGTTGATCAAGTACATCAAGGCGCATCGCGACGAGCACGGCAGCGAGGTCGTGACGGTCTACACGCCGATCTACATCGTCGGCCACTGGTGGGAGTCGCTGCTGCACAACCACAAGAGCCGGCGCATCCGTCAGCGGCTGATGCTCGTGCACGGCGTGACGATCTCGCTCGTGCCGTGGCTGCTCGACTCGTCGGAGGTGCTCTACGGACGCCGCTCGCGGCCGATCCCCGGGCAGGACCGCCGCGGCGAGCCGATCCGTCCCACGCCGGTGCAGCGCCGTCCGCTCGAGCCGGCCGGTCGTCGGTCGGAGGCCGCCGGTGGTTCGCTCGGCGCCGACGCGGGCCCGTCGGGGCGTGCCGGAGCCGCGATCGAAGGAGGCGCGGTGCAGCGCGGACTCGACGCGCAGCCCTCGAAGACGGCCCCGTCGCAGACCCCGGGCGCTCCCGGTTCGGCGAAGAGCAGGCGCGGCGGAGGCTCCGCGGCCCGGAAGGCCCGATCGGCCGCCCGCAACTCGACCGGAGCCGCGCCGCGCAAGCGGAAGTAGCCGCCTTCGGCGCGCGGCGGCCGCCCTCAGGCTCTGCGGGATGCCCCTGGGTATCGTGACCGACATGTCCGCGACGCCGTTCTCCCTCGAGGGTCTGTTCGACCATGCCACCGGCGACTTCACGATCCTGACGGTCTGCACGGGCAACATCTGCCGCTCGCCGCTGGCTGAGCAGTACCTGCGGGCGCGTCTCGCCGGTCTGCCCGGGCTGACGGTGTCGAGCGCCGGCACGATGGCTCGCGACGGCGATCCCATGCCCGCGCAGGCGGTCGCCCAGGCCCGCGCCTGGGGCGCCGAGCCGGACGACCACGGGGCGCGCTACCTCGTCGAGTCGCAGATCGCCGAGGCCGACCTCGTGTTCGGCATGGCGCGCGAGCACCGGCGCGCGGTCGTGAGCATGCATCCGCGGGCGTCGCGCCACACCTTCACCCTCCGCGAGTTCGCGCGGCTCGCCGAGGGTCTCACCGAGGCCGACCTCGGGGGCGTCGCGAGACTCCCCCGAGACGACGTGCCCGGGCGACTCCGCGAGCTCGTCCGACTCGTCGCCTCGCGTCGCGGCACCATCGAAGCCCCCCGCGATCCGGACGACGACGACGTGATCGACCCGTACAAGCAGTCCGATGCGGTCTTCGAGCGGTCCAGCGCGCAGCTGATGCCCGCAGCGGACGTCGTCGTGGCCGTCTTCGAGCTGGCCGCGACCGTCACCCCGCACGAGGCCGCACCCACTCGGCGGTCCTGACGGGTCTCCCGGCGGCACGACCGGCCCGCACGAGACCCCGCGCCAGACGGCACAGGTGACTCATGGGGTACATGCTAAGATCGGTCCAGTTTTGCAACTGTCATCAGTCGGCTGTACCCGGTTCGTCCGACACCGCTTCCGGGCCGAATTCAGAGGGGGTCACGCATGGGGCGCGGCCGTCAAAAAGCCAAGCACACCAAGGTCGCCAGAGAGCTGAAGTACTTCAGCCCTGACACCAACTACGGTGCACTCGAAAAAGAGCTGGCTACCAAGAGCGACTCCGGCGACGAATACGTCGACAAGTGGGCCGACGACATCGACGACGAGTACGACGTCGATCACGACCAGAACAAGACCGCCTAGGGTCGCCTGATCATGACGATCGACGGATCCTCGGCGGACGACGGCACGACACCCGTCGACACGACGGGTTCGCCCGGCGGTCCGATCGCGCGCCCGTCGCTCGAATGGGAGCAGGTCGTCGTCGACGCCCTCGAGCCGGCGACGCTCGCCCATTGGTGGGCCGACGCCCTCGGCTGGGTCGTCGTGTCGCCGAGCGGCGACGACGAACCCGAGATCCGCAGCAGCCCCGACTCCCTGCCGGGGCTGCTCTTCGTGCGCGTTCCCGAGGGCAAGACCCTCAAGAACCGCCTGCACCTCGATTTCCGACCCGACGATCAAGACGCCGAGGTCGCCCGCCTGCTCGAGCTCGGGGCCACCCGCTCCGACGTCGGCCAGACGTCCGACGTGTCGTGGGTCGTGCTCGCCGACCCCGAGGGCAACGAGTTCTGCGTGCTCGGCGAGCGCCGCGCCTCCTAGGCTGACCGCTCGCCGCGTCTCCCCTCGGCACAGCACGACGCCCGCCCCGCAGCAGCGGAGCGGGCGTTCGTCGTCCAGCCGAGCGCGAACAGCGCGACCGGCGGGTCGGTCGGCGACCGGCCGGATCAGCCGGCGTAGGCCCCGATCAGCCGAACCGCGCCTCCGTCGACGCCCTTCGCTCCCTGCTCGAAGCCCGACAGGTCGCGGACGGCCGTCGAGACCGTGCCGATCCGCCACGTGTCGATGCCGTCGGCGACCAGCGCCGCCGAGACCGCGGCCGCCTGCGAGGCCGAGACCACGGCGATCATCCCGATGCCGAGGTTCCAGGTGCCCTCGCTCGACTCGAGGGTCGAACCGGCCAGGTCGCTCAGCACGCGGAACACCGGTGCCGGCGACCAGGTCGCGCGATCGACGTCCGTCCACGAACCGCGGGGCAGCACACGCGCCAGGTTCGCCGCGATGCCGCCGCCGGTCACGTGACTGAGCGAGTGCACGGCCCCGGCGAGCGCCGGGTCGTCGAGCACCCGCAGCAGGGGCGACGTGTAGAGCCGGGTCGGTTCGAGCAGCGCCTCGCCGAGGGTGCCCGAGAGCTCGTCGACGGTGTCGGTGTAGCCGAGATCGCGCGACGCGAGGATGTGCCTGACCAGCGAGAAGCCGTTCGAGTGCAGCCCCGACGAGGCGAGGGCGAGCACGACGTCGCCGTCGCCGACCAGGTGCGGGCCGAGCTGGCGATCGGCCTCGACCGCGCCGACCGCGGCACCCGCGACGTCGTAGTCGTCGGGGCCGAGCAGCCCGGGGTGCTCCGCCGTCTCGCCGCCGACCAGGGCGGTGCCCGTCTCGCTGCAGGCGCGGGCGATGCCCTCGACGATGGCGGCGATGCGGGTGGGGACGACCCGGCCGCAGGCGATGTAGTCGGTCATGATCATGGGGCGGGCGCCGACCACGACGATGTCGTCGACGACCATGCCCACGAGGTCCTGCCCGATGGTGTCGTGCTTGTCGAGGGCCTGCGCGATGGCGACCTTCGTGCCGACGCCGTCGGTCGAGGTGGCGAGCAGCGGGCGGTCGAACGATTTCAGGAACGAGACGTCGAACATGCCGGCGAATCCGCCGACGCCGCCGACCACGCCCGGGCCGTGCGTGGCGCTCACGGCGGCCTTCATCAGCTCGACTGCGCGGTCTCCCGCCGCCGTGTCGACACCTGCCGCGGCGTAGGAGGCGCTGGTCGAGGGGGCTTCGGAGGTCGCCATTCGTTCATCCATTCGGTGTCGCTCTAGACTGACGCGGTAACCCCAACTCTACGGTCTGGAGCCAGATCCGCATGTGCGGCATCGTCGGTCTCGTCGCGCACGAGCCAGCAAATCAACTCGTCTACGATTCGCTCCTCCTGCTGCAGCACCGCGGCCAGGACAGCGCCGGCATCGCCACCGCCGAGCGCGGCATCTTCCACATCCACAAGACCAGGGGGCAGGTGCGCGAGGGCTTCCGCACCCGCGACATGCGTGCTCTGCTCGGCACGATGGGGCTCGGTCACGTGCGCTACGCGACCAAGGGCGCCGCGAGCAACGAGCAAGAGGCGCAGCCGTTCTACGTGAACGCCCCGTACGGCATCGTGCTCATCCACAACGGCAACCTGACGAACACGCGCGAGCTGACCAGCGAGCTGTTCCATGTCGACCGCCGGCACCTCAACACGAACAGCGACACCGAGCTGCTCGTCAACGTGCTGGCGCACGAGCTGCAGGAGCAGGTCAACGGCAGCGACCTCGACCCCGATCAGATCTTCGCCGCGGTCTCGCGGGTGCACGAGCGCGTGCAGGGCTCGTACGCCGCGATCGCGATGATCGCCGGGCACGGTCTGCTCGCCTTCCGCGACCCGTTCGGCATCCGCCCGCTGGTGCTCGGTCGTCGTCTCGCGGCCGACGGCGTCCGCGAAGAGTGGATCACCGCCTCCGAGTCGCTGGTGCTCGAGTCGGGCGGCTACGAGATCGTCCGCGACGTCGCCCCCGGCGAGGCGGTCTTCATCTCGCTCGACGGCGAGATGGTGTCGAAGCAGTGCCACGCGAGCCCGCGCCTGATCCCCTGCTCGTTCGAGTACGTCTACCTGGCGCGCCCCGACTCGATCATGAACGGCATCTCGGTCTACGACGCGCGCCTCCGACTCGGCAACCGCCTGGCCGACACGATCGCGACCTACGCGCCCACCGGCGACATCGACGTCGTCATGCCGATCCCCGACTCGTCGCGGCCCGCCGCCATGCAGGTCGCGCAGAAGCTCGGCATCGAGTACCGCGAGGGCTTCTACAAGAACCGCTACGTCGGCCGCACGTTCATCATGCCGGGGCAGGCCGAGCGCAAGCGCTCCGTGCGGCAGAAGCTGAACGCGATGTCGAGTGAGTTCAAGGGCAAGAACATCCTGATCGTCGACGACTCGATCGTGCGCGGCACCACCTCGCGAGAGATCGTCGAGATGGCGCGCGCCGCCGGGGCGAACGAGGTCACGTTCACCTCCGCCGCGCCTCCCGTGCGGTTCCCCCACGTGTACGGCATCAACATGCCGACCCGTCACGAACTCGTCGCCCACGATCGCAAGATCCCCGAGATCGCCCGCGAGCTCGGGGCCGACCACCTCATCTATCAAGAGGTCGCCGACATGCAGGCGGCCATCATCGAGGGCAGCGACGTCACCGAGCTCGAGATGAGCTGCTTCACGGGCGAGTACGTCACCGGCACGGTCAGCCCCGAGTACCTCGCCTGGGTCGAGGCCAACCAGCTCAGCTAGTCGCCGGTCCCCGATCGACCGACCCGCGCCTCCTCCCCCACCGAGGAGGCGCGGGTCGTCTTCACCCGCATCTCCCCCGGGAGGCGGTGGTCGCGACCCCGTCGGTCTCCCTAGGCTGACCGCATGACGGACGCCGTGCCTCCTCCCGTGCCCGATCCCGCAGTGCCCGCCGCCTCGGCGGCCGTGCCCACGTCGTCGGCTGCGCCCGCCGCGTCGGTCTCGCCCGGCGATCGGGCTCCGCAGGGCGGGGTCGCGCTGCAGATCAGCGGCCTCCGCAAGGCCTTCGGCCAGAAGGTCGCGGTCGACGGCATCGACCTGACCGTGCCGAGGGGCTCGTTCTACGGGCTCGTCGGGCCGAACGGCGCCGGCAAGACCACGACGCTGTCGATGGCGACCGGTCTGCTGCGACCCGACGCCGGCACCATCGAGGTGCTCGGGCACGACGTGTGGAGCGACCCGACGCACGCCAAGGCGCTGGTCGGCGTGCTGAGCGACGGCGTCAAGCTGTTCGACCGCCTCACCGGCGAGCAGCTCGTCACTTACCACGGCCTGCTCAACGGGATGGATCGCGAGACGACCGCTCAGCGCGTCGGCGATCTGCTCGACCTGCTCGACCTCCGCGGCGCCGGGGGCACGCTCGTCGTCGACTACTCCGCGGGCATGACCAAGAAGGTGGCGTTGGCCTGCGCACTGGTGCACGCACCGCGCCTCCTCGTGCTCGACGAGCCGTTCGAGTCGGTCGACCCGATCTCGGCCGCCAACATCCGCGACATCCTGCAGGGCTACGTCGAGGGCGGCGGCACGGTGATCGTGTCGAGCCACTCGATGGACCTCGTGCAGCGCATGTGCGATCACGTCGCCGTCGTCGCGAACGGCCGCGTGCTGGCCGAGGGCACGATCGACGAGGTGCGGGGCGGTTCGACGCTCGAAGACCGTTTCGTCGAGCTCGTCGGCGGACGTCGCCACAACGAGGGGCCGTCGTGGTTGCGCACCTCCTGAGGCTCCGCTGGCGGGTGATGCTGAACGGCTTCAAGCGCAGCACCTGGCAGCTCGTCGCCGCGATCATCGGTCTCCTGTACGGCCTGGGCATCCTCGGCGTGGTCGTGGCCGGGCTCATCGCCCTGTCGTTCGCGCCCGAGGGCGTCGCGTGGACGACCGCGGTGCTCGGGGGCTCGGTGCTCGTGCTCGGCTGGGTGATCGTGCCGCTCGTGCTGCGCGGTCTCGATCAGACCCTCAGCGTCGAGAAGCTGCGCGCGTTCCCGATCCCGGCCGATCGTCTGCTCGTCGCCCTGCTGATCTGCGGTGTGCTGGGTGTGCCGGGCCTGGTGACCGCCATAGCCGGTGTCGCGACCGCCCTCAGCTGGCTGCGCGACCCGGTGGCCCTGATCACTGCGCCGTTCTGCGCCGTGATCGGCGTGCTGACCTGCATCGCCGCGTCGCGCACCGTCGAGTCGCTGACGTCGTCGCTGGGGTCGAAGCGTCGCTACCGCGAGCTGATGAGCGTGCTGGTCTTCATCCCGCTGATCCTCGCCGGGCCGATCATCGCCCTCGCCGGCACCGGGCTCGCCACCGTCGGCGACGACCTGCCCGAGATCGCGCGAACCTTGTCGTTCACACCGCTCGGGGCGGCGTGGTCGATCCCGGGCGACCTCGCCGCGGGGCGCGGTCTCGAGGCCCTCGCCAAGGTCGGGATCGCCCTCGCGACGCTGGCCGTGCTCCTCCTGCTCTGGAGGCGCGGGTTGGCCGCGGCCCTCATCGCCCCTCCGGCGTCGGACTCGGGTTCGACCGCGAAGGGTCTCGGGCCCTTCCGCTGGTTCCCGGCCACTCCCACCGGCGCCGTCGCCGCTCGCGCGGCCGTCTACTGGATGCGCGACCCCCGATACGGCGGGTCGCTGATCGTCGTACCGCTGATCCCCGTGCTGGCGATCTTCATCTCGGTCACCACCGGCAGCGACTGGCTGCTGCTCGCGACGGGGCCGGCCATCGGCGCCCTGCTGATGATCACCCTCAGCGCCGAGATCTCGTACGACGGCACGGCGTTCGCCGCGCACCTGTCGACGGGCCTCTCGGGTCGGGCGGACCGGGCCGGGCGCGTGCTGACGCTGTCGCTCTTCTCGGTGCCGATGGTGCTGATCGCGACCGTCGTGCCGCTCGCCGTGGTGGGTCGACTCGACCTCGTGCCGGTGATGCTCGGCCTGGGGCTCGGCGTGATGCTGACCGGGTACGGGGTCTCGAGCGTCGCGTCGACGAGGTTCCTGATGCCGGTGCCCGCAGCCGGCGAGAGCCCGTTCAAGTCGCCGCAGGGCTCGACGCTGACGACGGCGCTCATCACCTACCTCGTGTGGATCATCGCGTTCGCCTTCGCCATCCCCGAGATCGCACTCGCCATCGCGGCGCTCGTCACCGGTAGCGCGCTGCTCGGCTGGTTGACGCTCGTGGTCGGGGTCGGGCTTGGCACGGCGCTGCTGTTCGTCGGCATCGACCGCGGAGGCAGGTCGCTCGACGCCCGAGGGCCCGAGCTGCTCAGCAGCCTGCGCCGCGCGAGCGGCGGGTAGCGCGGGGAGGGCTGCGCGTGGTGGGCTGACCCGCGCCTCCCGCCCGCCTGTGCAAATCGCGACCTTCTCGCGCAGTTCAGGTCGCGACCGGTTCGTGCCGTGCAGATCGCGACCGGGCCACTGCACCGCGGCGTGCCGAACCCGTCCGACCCGCGCCTCCTCGGCGTGCCGAACCCGACCAGAACGCCTCTTGCGGCCCGTAACGCCAGCAAAAAGACGCCGCTTCGCGCGTTCTCGTCGCGAATTGCACACCCGATCGGGGCGGGTCAGGACTCGATGTCGCCCTCGACGGCCTCGTCCGGAGCGTCGACCCGGCTGCGCTCGACGGTGACCGACTTCGCCCGACGGACCGACACGCGGTCGACGATGATCGCCACGAGCGAGCCGATCGCCCCGCCGAAGGTCAGCCCCCAGAGCGAGAAGTAGCCGTAGGTCGACGCGACGCCCTCCCCCTCCTGGAACGGGAAGAGCGAGGTCACGATCAGCGACACGATGACCCCGGCGAGCGCACCCATGATCAGGAAGACCGGGTACTTGGGCGCCCGGCGCACCGTGACCTCGTCATGCGTCGCGACCTCGACGGGCTCGGCAGGCTCGGCGGGCTCGGTCGACCCGGCGGGCTCGGTCGACCCGGCGGGCTCGGCAGACTCGGCGGGCTCGGCGGGGACGTCGGGCTGCTGCGAGTGGTCGGGAGCGTTGGTCACCCGCCAAGTCTCCCAGACGGACGCCGCGCCGCCGTTCAGCATTCTCGGTGTCGAACCACACGACGCCACATGCCGGACCCTGCTCCGGAGGCGCGGTGCAGGAGGCGCAGCCCCTCGCCGACCACGCCCGCCCCGGCTCACTCCGAACGCAGCCCCGGCAGCCGCACGGGCACGTACCCGGTGAGATCCGCTCGACTGCCCGACGCGGAGACCAGCGCACCGGCGACCGCCTCGGGCCAGGTCAGACGACCGGTCGCGAGGCGGATGAAGGTGTCCGCGTCGGTCTCGACGACGTTCGGCGGCGTACCCCGGGTGTGACTCAGCCCCTCACGGAACTGGACGGCTCCGAACGGAGGGACCCGCACCTCCACGGTGGCCCCCGGCTCGGCATCGGCCATCACCTGGAGCAACCAGCGGACGGCGGTGGCCGTCACCATCCGGGGTGCCGTCTCGCCGCCGTCGAGCGCCGCCGACGCCTCCCGGACGGCAGCCGCCCCCGCCCCGTCGTCGATCCGCGCCTTGGCCATCGGGCCACCGTACGCCCGGCCCCGACCGCCGGGCCCGTCCACAGCGCCCCACCCGCCTGTCGGCGCTCGTCGGTAGGCTTGCCCCGTGCGAATCCTCGTCCTCGGTTCCGGTGCTCGTGAGCACGCCATCATCACCGCCCTGCTGCGCGAAGACGCGGGCCACGAGATCGTCGCGGCCCCCGGCAACGCCGGCATCGCGGCGCAGGTCGAGGTCGTGCACCTCGACCCGTCGAACGGCTCGGTCGTCGCCGAGTACGCGCTCGAGAACGACGTCGAGCTGGTCGTCATCGGCCCCGAGGCCCCCTTGGTCGCCGGTGTGGCCGACGCGCTGCGGACTCGCGGCATCCCCGTCTTCGGGCCCGGTAAGAAGGCCGCCGCGCTCGAGGGCAGCAAGACCTTCGCCAAGCGCATCATGCAGGAGGCCGGCGTGCCGACCGGTCGCGCGACGCGCGTCGGCACCCTCGACGAGGCCATCGCGGTGCTCGACGACTTCGGCGCTCCGTACGTCGTCAAGGCCGACGGACTCGCGGCGGGCAAGGGCGTGCTCGTCACCGAGAGCCGCGACGCCGCGGTCGAGCACACCACCTATTGGCTGCAGCACGGGCCGGTGCTCGTCGAAGAGCACCTCGACGGCCCCGAGGTCTCGTTGTTCTTCCTCAGCGACGGTCACACCGTCGTGCCGCTCAGCCCGGCGCAAGACTACAAACGACTGCTCGACGGCGACGACGGGCCCAACACGGGCGGCATGGGCGCGTACTCGCCCCTGCCGTGGCTGGCCGACCGGTTCGGCAGCGAGAAGGACTTCGTCGACGAGGTGCTCGACACGATCGCCACACCGACGGTCCGTCAGCTCGAGAGCGAGTCGACGCCGTTCATCGGCCTGCTCTACGCCGGGCTGATCCTCACCGAGCAGGGTGTGCGCGTCATCGAGTTCAACGCCCGGTTCGGCGACCCCGAGACGCAGGTCGTGCTGCCCCGGCTCATCACCCCCCTCAGCGGTCTGCTGCTCGCGGCGTCGACCGGCTCGCTGGGCAACCACGAATCGCCTCGGTTCGCGCCCACCTCCGCCGTCACGGTCGTCCTCGCCAGCGAGGGCTACCCCGAGGCTGCCGTCAGCGGTCGTCCGCTCACCGGGCTCGACGACGCCACGGCCGTCGCAGGAGTCCACGTCGCGCACGCCGCCACGGCCCGGCTCGACGACCGCCTCATCGCGACCGGCGGCCGCGTGCTCAGCGTCGTCGCCGAAGGGGCCGACTTCGGCGAGGCACGAGGCCGCGCCTACGACGCCCTGTCGCGCATCGGGCTCGAGGGCGGCCAGTACCGCCGCGACATCGCCGAGCGGGTCACCCGATGAGCACCCTCGGCACGCCCCCCGCCCTCGACGGATGGGCGCCCGTCTACTCGGGCAAGGTCCGCGACCTGTACGTCCCCGCCACGGACGGCGCCGCATCGCTCGACGGCACCGAGTACGTGCTCGTCGTCGCCAGCGACCGGGTCAGCGCGTTCGACCAGGTGCTCGAGCCCGGCATCCCGGGCAAGGGCGCCCTCCTGACGCAGCTCAGCCTGTGGTGGTTCGACCAGCTCGAGACGGTGCCGAACCACCTGGTCGACCCGACGCGAGCGACGGTGTCGCTGCCCGGCGCCGTCCGCGACCGCGCCATGCTCGTGAAGCCGCTCGACATGTTCCCCGTCGAGTGCGTCGTGCGCGGCTACCTCGTCGGCAGCGGCTGGGTCGAGTACCAGGCGCACGGCACCGTCTGCGGCGTGCCGCTGCCCGAGGGCCTCGCGAGCGGCGACCGACTGCCCGAGCCCATCTACACGCCGGCGTTCAAGGCGCAGCTGGGCGATCACGACGAGAACATCAGCTTCGAGCGCACCGTCGAACTGGTCGGGGCCGAGACGGCGGAGGCGCTCCGCGACCTCTCGCTCGACGTCTTCCGCCGTGCCTCCGCGGTGGCCGAGGCTCGTGGGGTGATCCTCGCCGACACGAAGTTCGAGTTCGGGGCCGATCGCGAGACCGGCGAGATCACCCTCGGCGACGAGGTGCTGACGAGCGACAGCAGTCGCTACTGGGACGCCGAGGTCTACGCCTCGGGCGATCGCACCGCGAGCTTCGACAAGCAGATCGTCCGCAACTGGCTCTCGACCAACTGGGACGGCACGGGCACCCCGCCCGAGCTCCCCGCCGACGTGGTCGAGCAGACCGCTCTCCGCTACCGCGAGCTCATCGAGCGCCTCACCGCCTGACGCGCCGGTTGCGCCGGTTGCGCCGGTTGCGCCGGTTGCGCCTGCGGCCAAGCCCCGTCGCGCGTCGGGAATGCCGCCTCCCGCCGACCGGTTAGGTCGATGACACGTCACCGACCTGTGACGCCCCATCGACATCGACCGTTCAGAGGACCCCATGACCGACGCACCCGCCGCTCCCGACGCACCCCGCGCCTCCTCGGCCGATCTGCTCGCAGCCGACACGGGCATGGGTGCGGTCACCCTCCGCGTCGCCGATCTCGACGCGATGACCACGTACTACCGCGACTCGGTCACGCTGCAGGTGCTGGCGAGCGAGCCGGCGGCGGGCCGGGTGACCCTGGGGCGCGGTGCGACGCCGATCGTGATCCTCGAGCACGCGCCCGAGCTGCGACACGCCGGTCCGCGCGAGGCCGGGCTGTTCCACACGGCCATCCTGTTCGAGACGGAGGCCGATCTGGCCGCAGCGGTCTACTCGGTCGCGAGCCGCCACCCGCAGTCGTTCACCGGCAGCGCCGACCACCTCGTCAGCAAGGCGTTCTACTTCACCGATCCCGAGGGCAACGGCATCGAGCTCTACTGGGACCGAGCCCGCACCGAGTGGTCGTGGACGCACGGGCAGGTCGACATGGCGACGCTCGCGCTCGATCCGAACGGGTTCCTGCAGCAGAACGTCACCGAGGAGGCGCTGGCCGGCACCGCCCTCCGCCCCGCCTCCGTCGGGCACGTGCACCTCAGCGTGGGCGACGTCGATTCGGCCCACCGGTTCTACGTCGAGCAGCTCGGCTTCGAGACGACGACGCGATTCGGACCGCAGGCCCTGTTCGTCAGCGCCGGCGGCTACCACCACCACATGGCGATGAACACGTGGAACAGCGCGGGCGCCGGGCGCCGGCAGCTCGCCCTCGGGCTGGGACTCGTGCGGATCGAGGTGCCGAGCGGCGACGATCTCGGCGCACTCGGCGAGCGCCTCGGCCACTTCGGCGTGGCCACCCGCGACGACGGACGGGTGCTCGGCTTCGACGACCCCTGGTCGAACCGCATCGAAGTCACGACCCGCACCCGCTGACGCAGGGCACGCCGACCGACGCGACCCACGACCGCCCTCCCCCGCCGCACGCCGCCAGCACCCCGCCGGCACGAGGCGGGGCGCGCTAGCGTCGACGTCATGTCCGACGCCGCAGCACCAGCCCCGATCTTCAGCCCCGTCGCCGAGGGCGACCTCACGCTCGACGATCACGAGGCCATCGCGTCGCTGCTCGCCCGGGCGTTCCCGAGCTACGACCACTGGTACCTCGGAGCCCGCAGCTGGGCGGGCATGCAACCCGAGCGCCGTGTCGTCGCACGGCTCGGCGACGTGGTCGTGGCGCATGCCGGAGTCCGCCGCCAGTTCGTCACCGTCGGCACGACCGACCTGCTCGTCGCCGCCGTGGGCATGGTCGCCGTCTCGCCCGAGGTGCAGAACACGGGGCTCGGCGCCGAGCTCCTGCGGCACGTCGACGGCGTGCTGACCGATCTGCGCGTCCGCTTCGGCGTGCTCGAGTCGGGCGAGGGGGTCCAGGGCTTCTACCGCTCGGCCGGGTGGCGCCCGCTCGAGCACGCCGGCGAACCGATCACCGGTCATTACACGGCGTTCAGCGCCGATGGCGCGGGCGTGCTCGTCACGCAGCAGGAGGGCTGGCTCGCCCGCGAGGGCACCTCGACCCTGGCGGAGTGGCCCGAGGGCGACCTGCACTGGAACGGGCAGATGGTCTGACCCGCTGTCGAGGAGTCACGACACTCCGCCGGCTCGCGAGCCCCACGGCGCGTCGTGACCCGTCGACGCGGCAGACGGAAGGAGGCGCGGCTCCTGCAGAACAGGAACCGCGCCTCTTTCAGGCACCAGACCGATCGATCAGACGCTGACGCCGACCGTCGCCGGGTCCTCGTTCGAACCGGGGGCCTCCGGCTCGACGCCCTTGCGGACGCGGAGACCGAGTGTCGGGTCGACGTTCGCCCAGTACTCGTAGACGCGCTCGCGCAGCTCGGGGCGGGTCACCTTCGAGACGTGACCGACGATGTTGGCGACCAGACGGTCGCGCTGCTCGTCGTCCATGACCTCGCGCACCAGCGTGCCGGCCTGCCCGAAGTCGTCGTCCTCGGCGTGGAGCGTCGCGGCCGAGCGCTGCAGCTCGCCGTCGCTCTCCCAGCCGCCCGTGTCACCGGCGACCTGCGGGTCGGCGTGCGCGCCGCCCAGCGAGTTCGGTGCGTAGACGGGCACCTCGGCCTTCTGGAAGTCGAACCGCGCCGCACCGTCTTTCGAGTACGAGTGCACGGGCGACTTCGGCGCGTTGACCGGCAGCTGCGCGTGGTTGGTGCCCACACGGTAGCGGTGCGCGTCGGCGTAGCTGAAGATGCGGGCGAGCAGCATCTTGTCGGGGCTCGCGGCGATCCCGGGCACGAAGTTCGAGGGGGCGAACGCCGCCTGCTCGATCTGCGCGAAGTAGTTCTCGGGGTTGCGGTTGAGCTCCATCGAGCCGACCTCGATCAGCGGGTAGTCGGCGTGCGGCCAGACCTTGGTGAGGTCGAACGGGTTGAAGCGGTAGGTCGCCGCGTCTTCGTAGGGCATGACCTGCACGGAGAGGGTCCAGGTCGGGAACTCCTCGCGCTCGATCGCGGCCGAGAGATCGCGGATGTGGAAGTCGGCGTCTTCGCCCGCGATGCGGTCGGCGTCGGCCTGCTCGAGGATCTTGATGCCCTGGTCGCTCTTGAAGTGGTACTTGACCCAGAAGCGCTCGCCCTCGGCGTTGATCCACTGGTAGGTGTGCGACCCGAAGCCGTCCATGTTGCGCCACGAGGCGGGCAGACCCCGGTCGCCCATCAGCCAGGTCACCTGGTGAGCCGACTCGGGCGAGAGGGTCCAGAAGTCCCACTGCATGTCGTGGTCGCGCAGGTGCGTGCCGGGCAGTCGCTTCTGCGAACGGATGAAGTCGGGGAACTTGATGCCGTCGCGGATGAAGAACACGGGTGTGTTGTTGCCGACGAGGTCGTAGTTGCCCTCGGTCGTGTAGAACTTCAGCGAGAACCCGCGGGGGTCGCGCCAGGTGTCGGGGCTGCCCTGCTCGCCGGCGACGGTCGAGAAGCGCGCGAGCATCTCGGTCTCGACGCCGGGCTGGAACAGCGCCGCCCGCGTGTACTTCGAGACGTCGCCGGTGGTCGTGAACGTGCCGAAGGCTCCGCCGCCCTTGGCGTGCACGACGCGCTCGGGGACTCGCTCGCGGTTGAACTGGGCGAGCTTCTCGACCAGGTAGTGGTCGTGCAGCGCGATCGCGCCGTCGGCGCCGACGCTCTGCGAGTGCTCGTCGCTCGCGACGGGTGCGCCTGAGTTGGTGGTGGTGACGCGTTTCTCGTCGGTCATCTTCTCATCCTGTCTTTCGGTGTCGTTCAGATCGGAATGTCGTGGGGGCCCGGGAGGTGCGGGTCAGTCGGTCAGGACGGGGTCGACCTCGAGCGGCTGGTCGAGCTCGGCGGCGCGGCATTCGGGGCAGATGCCCCAGAACGTGACCTCGGCCGTCTGGACGAAGAACCCGGCGTCGTTCGACGGCGAGAGGCACGGTGCGTGCCCGACGACGCAGTCGACGTCGGCGATGTCGCCGCAGGTGCTGCAGACCACGTGGTGGTGGTTGTCTCCGGTGCGCAGCTCGTACAGCGCCGGCGAGCCGGCGGGTTCGATGCGGCGGACGAGCCCCACGCCGGTCAACGCGTTGAGGACGCCGTAGACGGCCTGGAGCGAGGTGCCGGGGAGGCGCGGCGCCACCGCTGCGAACAGAGCGTCGGCAGGAGCGTGGGCGCGCCCCTCGAGTGCCGCGAGCACCGCGAGGCGGGGCTCGGTGACGCGCAGACCGGCGCCGCGGAGGGCGTCTCGGGTGGCATCGTCGGCGATCGTCGTCATGGCTTCCAGTAAAGCACTCTTTTGATCTGTTCAAAAACAGATGAGCATCACTCGGAGCGTCATCACAGCCCGGGGAGAGGGGTGACGCCCGGTCGATGGGGGGATTCGACCGGGCGTCCTACGGTGTCGGGCGGATCAGGAGCCCTCGACCGGTGTGGGCGGCAGGAGACCCGATCACGAGGTCTTGTTCCTCACCGCTGAGATCATCCTGCGATGCGAACCGATGACGACGCTGGGAGCCGACTCGCAGTCCGCTGAGCATCGCGCATCGCGACGGCCCCTCTCCGGTCTCGCCGCCGTCCCCAGGAGGCGCTGGTCGCCACCGGTCCGCGCCTCCTGCTGCCGTAGACTCGTCGCGTCCACCCGCTGACGTCTCCGCAGGAGTAAAACGTGCCCACAATCGTCGTCGAGGTCATGCCCAAGGCTGAACTGCTCGACCCCCAGGGCAAGGCCGTCGCCGGCGCCCTGGCCCGTCTCGGACAGAAGCAGCTGACCGATGTCCGCATCGGCAAGCGCTTCGAGGTCACCGTCGAGGGCGAGGTGACCGACGGCGTGCTCGCCGACGTGCGCCGCCTGGCCGACGACATGTTCTCGAACTCCGTCATCGAAGACGTCGTGTCGATCACCGTCGTCGACTCCGCCGACGCCCCCGCCGCCGTCTGATGCGCGTCGGCGTCGTCACCTTCCCCGGCTCCCTCGACGACCGCGACGCGCAGCGCGCGGTCCGACTCGCCGGCGGCGAACCCGTCGCCCTCTGGCACGGCGACCACGACCTCCAGGGGGTCGACGCGATCATCCTCCCCGGTGGCTTCAGCTACGGCGACTACCTGCGGGCGGGCGCCATCGCCTCGTTCTCGCCGATCATGACCGAGGTCGTCGACGCGGCGAACAAGGGCGTGCCCGTGCTCGGCATCTGCAACGGCTTCCAGATGCTGGCGGAGGCGCGGCTCATCCCCGGCGCGCACACCCGCAACGCGCACCAGCAGTTCATCCGCCGCGACCAGCGTCTCCGTGTCGAGAACGCCCGCACCGACTGGACGAACGGCTTCACCGAGGGGCAGGAGATCACGATCCCCCTGAAGAACGCCGACGGCCGGTTCATCGCCGACGCCGAGACCATCAAGCGCATCGAGGGCGAGGGGCAGGTCGCCTTCCGCTACCTCGAGGTCAACCCCAACGGGTCGATGGACGACATCGCGGGCGTCACCAACGCACGCGGCAACGTGGTCGGCCTGATGCCCCACCCCGAGCACGCGACCGAGCCGGGGTTCGGGCCCGACATGCCCGACGCGATGTCGAGCGGCATCGACGGTCTCACCTTCTTCACGTCCGTCATCGAGAGGGCCCTCGCCAGATGAGCATCGACAGCAAGAACACGGCGGAGCAGATCGACGTGCGCCCCGAGGGCCACGTGCCCGACACCGTGGCGAACGCCGCGGCGACCCCCGACAGAGAACAGCCCTACGGCGCCCTCGGCCTCAAGGCCGACGAGTACGCGTCGATCCGCGAGATCCTCGGCCGCCGCCCCACGAGCGGCGAGCTCGCCATGTACTCGGTGATGTGGAGCGAGCACTGCTCGTACAAGTCGAGCAAGATCTACCTCCGGCAGTTCGGCCAGAAGGTCACGCCCGCCATGAAGAAGGACCTCATGGTCGGCATGGGCGAGAACGCCGGCGTCGTCGACGTAGGAGGCGGTTGGGCCGTGACCTTCAAGGTCGAGTCCCACAATCACCCCAGCTACATCGAGCCCTTCCAGGGTGCCGCCACCGGCGTCGGCGGCATCGTCCGCGACATCATCTCCATGGGGGCCCGCCCGGTCGCCGTGATGGACCAGCTCCGCTTCGGTGCCATCGACGCGCCCGACACGGCGCGCGTCGTCGACGGCGTCGTGGGCGGCATCAGCTTCTACGCGAACTGCCTCGGTCTGCCCAACATCGGCGGCGAGACCTATTTCGACGCCGTCTACCAGGGCAACCCCCTCGTCAACGCCCTCGCGGTCGGCGTCCTGCGTCATGAGGACCTGCACCTGGCGAACGCCCGCGGTGTGGGCAACAAGGTCGTGCTCTTCGGTGCTCGCACGGGCGGCGACGGGATCGGCGGCGCCTCCATCCTCGCCTCCGACACGTTCTCGTCGGGTGGCCCGACCAAGCGGCCGGCCGTGCAGGTGGGCGACCCCTTCGCCGAGAAGGTGCTCATCGAGTGCTGCCTCGAGCTGTTCCGCGACGAGCTGGTCGAGGGCATCCAAGACCTCGGCGCCGCCGGCATCAGCTGCGCCACGTCAGAGCTCGCATCCAACGGCGACGGCGGCATGTTCATCGAGCTCGACAAGGTGCTGCTGCGCGACCCGTCGCTCACCGCCGAGGAGATCCTGATGAGCGAGAGCCAGGAACGCATGATGGCCGTCGTCGAGCCGTCGAAGCTCGAGGCCTTCCTCGCCGTCACGGCCAAGTGGGACGTCGAGACGAGCGTCCTCGGCGAGGTCACCGACACCGGCCGGCTGGTGATCGACTGGCACGGCGAGGAGATCGTCAACGTCGAGCCGCGCACCGTCGCGGTCGACGGCCCGGTCTACGAGCGACCCGTCGCGTACCCGACCTGGATCGACGCCCTGCAGGCGGACTCCGCCTCGGCGCTCCCCCGCCCCACGGGCAACAGCGTGCTGCGCGAGCAGTTCCTCGAACTGCTCGGCTCGGCGAACCTGTCGGACAAGAGCTGGGTCACCAACCAGTACGACACCTACGTGCTCGGCAACACCGCGTTGAGCTTCCCCGACGACGGCGGCATGATCCGAGTCGACGAGGAGAGCGGCCTCGGCTTCGCCATCGCCACCGACGCCAACGGCCGGTACTGCCAGCTCGATCCGAAGCAGGGCGCCCGTCTGGCCCTCGCCGAGGCGTACCGCAACGTCGCCGTGACGGGTGCGGTGCCCGCCGCCGTGACGGACTGCCTGAACTTCGGCAGCCCCGAGAACCCGGAGGTCATGTGGCAGTTCTCGCAGACCGTCGAGGGCCTCGCCGACGGGTGCCTCGAACTCGAGATCCCCGTCACCGGTGGCAACGTCTCGTTCTACAACCAGACCGGCACCGTGCCGATCCACCCCACGCCGGTCGTGGGCGTGCTCGGCGTCATCCAGGACGTCGCTAAGCGCGTCCCGTCCGGCTGGCAGGACGAAGGCGACAACATCTACCTGCTCGGCACCACGGCGCTCGAGCTCGACGGCTCGGCCTGGGCCGGCGTGATCCACGACCACCTCGGCGGTCGTCCGCCCGCGGTCGACCTCGACGCCGAGCGGCAGCTGGCCCAGCTGCTGGCCGCCGGTGCCGATCAGTCGCTGCTCGCGGCCGCGCACGACCTCAGCGACGGCGGCCTCGCGCAGGCCCTGGCGGAGTCGGTCCTGCGGTTCGGCGTCGGTGCGCGGGTCTGGCTCGGCGAACTGCTTGAGCGCGACGGCATCGACGCGGCCACGGCGCTTTTCAGCGAGTCGACCGGCCGAGTGATCGTGTCGGTGCCCCGCGAGGACGACGTGCGGTTCCGTGGCCTCTGCGAAGGTCGCGGCTACCCGGTGGCCCGCATCGGAGTCACCGACGGCGCGTCGGAGTCGCTCGAGATCCAGGATGTCTTCACGGTCTCGCTCGACGAGCTGCGACGCACCCACCGAGCGACGCTCCCCGCGCGCTTCGGAGCGACCATCCCGCAGTAGCAACCACGCAGCACCACGGACGCCCTCGCCATCCCGGCGGGGGCGTCCTTCGTCTGCGCCGGGCCCATAGCGCCGACCACGTTCCACGGTGGTCAGAAGACGCCCCTCAGAGCCGTACGAAGGGCCACAACCGCCCACCCTGCCCCGCGCCCCCGGACGAGTACTCCACGCTGGTCAGAAGACGACCCAGCACGCGGCAGGAAGGGCCATGACCGCCCACCCTGACCCGGGCCTCCTGGGTCGGCGGGGGACGCAGAAAGGCCCCGACCAACAGGTCGGGGCCTTTCTCGATGCTGGGGTACCTGGACTCGAACCAAGAACAACTGAACCAGAATCAGTCGTGTTGCCAATTACACCATACCCCAATGATGACACACGTCAGTGCTACATCACTCGGCTCAAACTCGAACCGAGAACCTACTGTACAGCATCACCGAGGCCACGTGCGACACCGATCAGATCGCGGTTGACGACGGCGGCGACCGACGCCCCCGAGCCCGCTGCCACGATCAACTGCTGCGGCCCCGGCGCCGTCGACTCCCCCGCGGCGTAGAGGCCGTCGACCGTCGTGCGGCCGTGCGCGTCGACGACGAGCAGACCGTCCGAGTCGAGCATCGCTCCGGTGGTGGCGACGTACTCGAGTGCACCCGACCAGGCGGGACGCACGAAGCCGCCGGAGCGTTCGATCCGGGTGCCGTCGTCGAGCACGACGGCGCGCATCCCGTCGCGGTCCGCATCGATCGACGCCACACGGCGGCGTTCCACGGTCACCCCGCGTGACCCGAGATCGGCCTCTTCGCTCGGCGTGACGACGTCAGCCCCGTTGGTGAAGACGACCAGGTCGGCCGACCACTGCAGCAGCAGATGCGCGCGTTCGGCGAGGTCGGGGTGCTCGCCGATCACAGCCAGAGGCTGATCACGCTTGTCGTACCCGTCGCACTCGATGCAGCTGTGGATGAACGTGCCGTAGAACGCCTTCAGGCCGTCGATCTCGGGCAGGGTCTCGTGCAGCCCGGTTGCGACGACCACGACCCCTGCGGTCGCGCTGCTGGTGCGCCCACGGAAGTCGCAGTCGATCTCGAAGCCGCCCTCGACGACCGCCACCGACGTGGCCATCGTCATCCGGTGTTCGGCACCCTCGTACCGCAGGAACTCGTCGCGACCGAGCTTGCGCAGCTCGAGAGGCGAGATGCCGTCGCGAGTGAGGTACCCGTGAGACAGCAGCGTCGCGGAGTTGCGCGGCCGGTTGCCGTCGATGAGCAGCACGCGACGGCGGGCGCGGGCGAGATTGACGGCTGCGCTGAGCCCGGCTGGCCCGCCCCCGATCACCGCGACTTCGTACTCCATGCTCATGAGCGTGCTGCGAGCCTCTCGAGACGGGCCATCGTCGACTCGCGACCGAGGATCTCCATGGACTCGAACAGCGGAGGGCTCACCCGTCGACCGGACAGCGCGACGCGCAGCGGGCCGAAGGCGACGCGAGGCTTGAGCCCGAGCCCGTCGACGAGCGCCCCCTTGAGCGCCTCCTGGATGTCGGCGTGATTCCACGACGTCAGCCCCTGCAGAGCCTCCGAGGAGGCGCGCAGCACCTGGACATGCCCCTCCGGCAACGAGGCGATCGCGTCCTCTTCGTAGACCAGGTCGTCGTCGCTCGTGAAGAGGAACGACAACATGCCACGCGCCTCTCCGAGCAGAGTCATGCGCTCTTGGACGAGCGGAGCCGCTTCGCCGAGCACTCGACGATCCGACTCGGTGACCGGGTCGGAGACGACGCCCTCGAGATAGGGCAGAAGACGATCGACGAAGTCCCCGGCCTCGAGACGGCGGATGTGGTCTCCGTTGATCGATTCGGCCTTCTTCAGATCGAAGCGTGCGGGATTGGGATTGACGTCCACGACATCGAAGGCCTCGACCATCTCGTCGATCGAGAAGACGTCTCGATCGTGTGTGAGCGACCAGCCGAGCAGAGCGAGGTAGTTGACCAGGCCCTCCGGGACGAAGCCACGGTCGCGGTGATGGAAGAGGTTTGCCTCGGGGTCGCGCTTCGACAGCTTCTTGTTCTTCTCACCCATGACATAGGGGAGGTGTCCGAAGCGCGGCACGAAGGTGGTGATGCCCAACTCGACGAGAGCTTCGTACAGAGCGATCTGCCGGGGTGTCGATGAGAGGAGGTCCTCGCCGCGCAGCACGTGCGTGATGCCCATCAGCGCGTCGTCGAGGGGGTTGACGAAGGTGTACAGAGGAACGCCGTTGGGCCGGACCACGACGAAGTCAGTGAACGAGCCGGCCGGGAACGTGATCTCCCCACGAACGAGATCATCGAAGCTGAGGTCGCGGTCGGGGACTCGCAGTCGGAGCGCCGGCTGACGTCCCTCGGCACGGAATGCCGCACGCTGCTCGTCGGTGAGCTCACGTTCGAAGTTGTCGTAACCCTGCTTGGGGTCGCGACCATTTGCGATGTTGCGCGCCTCGATCTCCTCGCCCGTCGCGAAGCTCTCGTACAGGAGTCCTCGCTCGAGCAGCTGGTCGATGACACCACGATAGATGTCGTGACGCTGCGACTGCCGGTACGGCCCGTGCGGGCCGCCGACGTCGACACCTTCGTCCCAGTCGATCTTGAGCCACCGAAGACCGTCGAGGATCTGCTCGTAACTCTCTTCGCTGTCACGGGCCGCATCGGTGTCCTCGATGCGGAAGACGAGCTTGCCGCCCGTGTGACGTGCATAAGCCCAGTTGAACAGGGCCGTCCGGATCAGGCCGACGTGAGGCGTGCCAGTGGGCGAAGGGCAGAACCGGACGCGCACATCAGTGCCGGTCGCGGTGGAGAAGGGAGCAGACATCGAGGATGATCTTACCGCTTCACCCACGACTGCCGAAGGCGCGTTAAACGCAGAAAGCCCCTTCCGAAGAAGGGGCTCTCTGATCTTACTAAAAGGAGTCCGGCGGTGTCCTACTCTCCCACAAGGTCCCCCTTGCAGTACCATCGGCGCTGAGAGTCTTAGCTTCCGGGTTCGGAATGTAACCGGGCGTTTCCCTCTCGCTATGGCCGCCGAAACATTTACCACACACAGGCCCTGAGGCCAGCGGTGAAGTCTGTTTCAGACCATGCACCCACCCCCACCCCGAAGGATGACGGCAGACGACTGT